>DMCR01000096.1:0-128 GCA_003445735.1 Cryomorphaceae bacterium | reverse complement strand
ATCAGCCAATGTGCTTGCATTGTCCTCAATCTTAAAAGCTCCTACTACGATGGAGTACTTCTTTGTAGCCGTGGCTTTGCGCACTACTGTAGGTGTTTGCACTGGTGTATTCACCACTGTCTCAACTT
>DMCR01000019.1:5311-12085 GCA_003445735.1 Cryomorphaceae bacterium | reverse complement strand
CGGTAGTTGTGGAAAATATCAGGATCTGGACGGAAGGTTATCTTCGTCCCTTTACGTTGGCTGCTTTCCTCGATAGTATCATCTTCGGTAAGCTTCCCGTATTCGAATTTGGCACGTTTGGTTTTGCCGTCTCGATAGGCTTGCACTGTGAACTCTGTACTCAAGGCGTTCACAGCTTTGGCACCTACCCCGTTCAAACCCACGGATTTCTTGAAAGCCTTACTGTCGTATTTAGCACCGGTGTTGATTTTAGACACAACGTCCACCACCTTACCTAGAGGAATCCCGCGACCGTAATCGCGCACGATCACCTGACCGTCTTGGATTTTTACTTCAATGGTCTTTCCAGCTCCCATTACGAATTCGTCAATGGAATTGTCAAGAACCTCTTTGAGCAGGATATAAATCCCATCGTCGGGACTCTTTCCATCGCCCAATTTTCCAATGTACATCCCCGGGCGTAGACGGATGTGCTCGTCCCACTCTAACGACCGGATATTATCTTCGGTATATTGTGCCTCTTGTGCCATAAAATTTCTTGGAATTCAAGAAATCCAATTTAACAAGAGGTGCCCGATTTTACGCGGTATACAAGCCGAATCTATGCACAGGTTTTACACATTGAAACGGAAGTGCATAACATCGCCATCGCGAACGGTGTATTCCTTGCCTTCAACGCGTATCTTACCCGCCTCTTTTACAGCACTTTCACTTCCTAATTGATCGTAATCTGAATAGCTAATCACCTCAGCACGAATAAACCCTTT
The DNA here is from genome assembly GCA_003445735.1 of Cryomorphaceae bacterium. GTDB lineage: Bacteria > Bacteroidota > Bacteroidia > Flavobacteriales > Schleiferiaceae > UBA10364. The sequence goes on along the minus strand of DMCR01000019.1, from coordinate 11,318 downwards.
TTCGAAATCGCTGTGAATAACTCCTGCCGCCTGTGGCGCGGTCATGCCTTTCTTGATGGTCCAAGCGCGAACTTCCTTCACACCAGCGGTAAAATAGGTCTGCAAATTGAGCAATTCATAGGCCGCGCGAATGACGCGATTTACTCCGGCATCTTCTAGGCCTAATTCCTCCAAGAACATCTGCTTCTCCTCGTAAGTTTCTAGTTCAGCGATATCAGATTCAGTGCTCACAGCAATGTGAATACATCCCGCGCCCTCTTCCGCTGTCATAGCTTGTACCGCTTCGACATGGGCATTTCCCGTCTTAGCAGAGCTCTCGTCCACGTTACACAAGTACAAGACCGGCTTATCTGTCAGGAGTTGCATTTCTTTCAACAACAATGTTTCACGGTCGTTTCTTTCGAAGCCACGAACGTTGCGTCCCTCCTCGACATATTTGATCAAACGCTCTAAAGAGTCCACGTTCAATTTTGCCTCTTTTTCGCCACTTTTAGACATTTTTTTGGCTTTTTCGAGTCGTTTTTCGATCGTTTCGAGGTCTTTTAGCTGTAATTCTGTATCAATAGTCTCTTTATCACGGATGGGATTTACACTACCGTCTACATGGGTTACATTGTCATTTTCGAAACATCTAAGCACATGGATAATGGCATTTGTTTCACGGATGTTCCCCAAGAATTGGTTTCCTAATCCCTCCCCTTTCGAAGCACCGCGAACCAGACCCGCGATATCCACGATTTCTACGTTGGCAGGTTGTACGCGTTCTGGGTTTACCAATTCTGATAAGCGCTCCAAACGCGCATCCGGTACGGTAACCTGACCCACATTGGGTTCGATGGTACAAAACGGATAGTTCGCCGCCTGCGCTTTCGAGCTAGACAAACAATTAAATAATGTACTCTTACCTACGTTCGGTAAACCGACAATGCCACATTTCATAATTCGAAGATTAAGGGCGCAAAGATAGTCCGATTCTTTGTTAGCAACGTGTGTATATGTGGTCAATCAAAAAAATTACCTCACGGACTACATACCTTATTTTTGAACGTATTAACATGTAATACTTTGCACATGTCAGCACAAGACCTGCACGCCGTTGTATCACAAGTCCGCAGAGATATCGTTCGAATGGTTCACGCCGTAAATTCTGGACACCCTGGAGGCTCTTTAGGATGTACCGAATTCCTCGTAGCACTCTACTTCGAACAGATGAACCATAATGCCAAATCCTTTTCGATGAACGGCGTAGGTGAAGATTTATTCTTTCTTTCCAACGGACATATTTCACCTGTGATCTACAGTGTGTTGGCACGCGCCGGATACTTCCCCGTGGAAGAATTGGCCACCTTTAGAAAAATTAATACTCGCCTTCAAGGACACCCTACAACGCATGATAACCTGCCTGGAATTCGCATTGCTTCAGGCTCCCTAGGACAAGGCATGAGTGTAGCTATCGGTGCTGCCGAAGCGAAAAAACTCAACAAGGACAGCAGCCTCGTGTATACGCTTCACGGCGACGGGGAGTTGCAAGAAGGACAGATTTGGGAAGCGGCTATGTATGCCTCTGCTAAGAAAGTAGATAACCTGATCTGTACTGTGGATGTGAACGAGAAGCAAATCGACGGTTCTACCGACGAGGTATTGGCCATGGGTTCATTGCACGCAAAATTCGAAGCGTTCGGATGGCACGTGCTTTCGATCGAAAAGGGCAATGATTTGAATGCCATTCTTGCCGCTTTGGCGGAAGCGAAAGCTGCTACAGGTCAGAGCAAACCGATCTGTATCCTCATGCACACTGAAATGGGCAACGGGGTGGACTTCATGATGGGCACCCATAAATGGCATGGTGTAGCGCCTAACGACGAACAATTGGCTAGTGCACTTGCTCAAAACGCTGAAACACTAGGCGATTACTAAATGCTTCATCGCTTCGCCGCCATACTATTCTTCTTTTGTGCCACGGCTAAACTTTGGTCTCAGACCAAGCCGGAATCCGAGCCGGAACCGTTGACAAGAATTTTATTCGTATTCGACGGCTCCCAGAGTATGTATGGTCGTTGGGAAAGCGGAACAAAAATTCAGGTAGCGCAAAGATTGATGGGTCAAATGCTAGATTCATTACAAGGCATTCAGAGTGAGGCAAATTTCCAATTAGCCCTTCGTATCTATGGCCACCAGAAGCCAGTACCGCCTCAGGACTGTTCCGATACCAAACTCGAAGTTCCCTTCGGCACCGGGAACATCTATAAAATCAAACGCGTGCTGCGCGCCATCAACCCCATGGGCACTACCCCTATAGCGGGATCATTGATGAAAGCTGCCGATGATTTCCCACCCTGTGCCAACTGCCGCAACATCATCATCCTCATCACCGACGGTGTAGAAGCTTGTGATGGAGATCCTTGTATTGTCAGCCAACGCCTCCAAAAGCAAGGCATTATCCTGAAGCCTTTTGTGATCGGCATCGGAATGGACGAAAACTTTAAGGAGAGCTTCGAATGTGTGGGCACCTTCTTTGATGCCGCTCATGAAAACACCTTTAAGAACGTATTAGGAGTGGTCATTTCACAGGCGTTAGACAATACCACAGCCCAAATCAACCTGCTCGACATCAACAGTAAACCTACCGAGACGAACGTACCTATCATCCTCTATGACCACACCTCTCAAAAGTTGAAGAATAGCTTCGTACATACTTTAAATTATCAAGGACAGCCGGATACCTTGGTGCTTGACCCCCTAGTGATCTATGATATGGAGGTGCACACGGTGCCGCCCGTTCGCGTGGACAGCATCACTATCTATCCAGGCACCCACACCCATATCGGCGCCTCTACCCCCCAAGGTCAGCTCGACTTACGTTCCAACGCACGTCAGAACACAAGCATTTCGTGCATTATCAAGTCGCACGGAAAAAATGAAATCTTGCACGTACAGGAGTTTGGGACGACCCAACGCTACATCAGCGGTACCTATGATTTGGAAATCCTTACCCTTCCACGCATTATCCAAAGTGGTGTTGCCATAGATGCTAGTGCTACCACCACAATAGCCATTCCTCCACCCGGGATGGTGACCCTACGAACAGGGACTAGTGGCTATGGTTCCATTTTTGTTCTGCGCGAATATGGTTATGAATGGGTGACAGACCTGAGTGACAGCAGTGAACGCCAAGTGTTCCAACTCCAACCGGGTCAGTATCTTGTCGTTTTCCGTAGCAAATTCGCTCAGGAAACCAGCTACAGCAAAACGAAAGAATTTAAAGTCACCTCAGGCTCTTCAACTATTGTGAAAATTAACTAAGCATGAAAAAGTACACCAACACAGGCAACAAGGACACGCGTTCGGGATTCGGCGCCGGATTGCAAGAATTGGGTAATGAGAACGAAAATGTGGTTGCGCTTTGTGCAGACCTCACCGGTTCCTTGAAAATGAATGCCTTCGCTGATGAGCACCCGGAAAGATTCTTCCAGGTAGGTATTGCCGAAGCCAATATGATGGGTATAGCCGCAGGAATGACCATTGGCGGTAAGATTCCGTTTACAGGAACTTTTGCGAACTTCTCTACAGGCCGAGTGTACGACCAAATCCGTCAAAGCATAGCCTACTCCGGCAAGAATGTGAAAATCTGTGCCTCTCACGCGGGTCTTACTCTAGGGGAGGACGGCGCCACACACCAAATCTTGGAAGATATCGGTTTAATGAAAATGTTGCCACACATGCTTGTAATCAACCCTTGTGATTACAACCAAACCAAGGCAGCTACCAAAGCCATTGCAACACACGAAGGACCGGTGTACTTGCGTTTTGGACGCCCTTCGGTGGCAAACTTTACCCCAGCAGACGGTGCTGGATTCACCATCGGTAAAGCGGATGTGTTAACAGAAGGATCTGATGTTACTATCATCGCTACTGGACATTTGGTTTGGGAAGCCATACAAGCTGCTGAAGTTCTCGAAGCACAGGGCATCAGTGTAGAAGTCATCAATATGCACACCATTAAGCCCCTTGATGAGGCGGCTATTCTTGCTTCAGTAGGGAAAACCGGTTGTGTCGTGACAGCAGAAGAGCACAATCGCCACGGCGGCTTGGGCGAGAGTATCGCTCAAGTGTTGACTACGAAAAATCCTGCCCCGCAAGAGTTCGTGGCGGTAAATGACAGCTTTGGAGAAAGCGGCAAGCCGGCGCAACTCATGGAAAAATACGGACTAAACACCGAAGCTATTGAAGCGGCAGTCAAAAAAGTAATGGGGCGGAAATAAACGATTAAACCTTTTGTACCTTCTTATCATCTAAAAAATGATGGAGGCACCAAAAGACATTCAAAGCCTCCTATTGCAAGAGCAGTGGGAGGCTTCTTTTTTTGAAATCGTTGAGCAGTTCAGCGAACGGCTCTATCAATGTGCTTTCGGCATTCTGGGCAATCATGATGATGCCAATGACGCAGTGCAAGAAGCCTTTATCAGTATTTGGAAAAACCTCCACATGTTCGAGGGCAAGAGTTCCATTTTCTCTTGGTGCTATGCCATTGTACGCAACCAAAGTTTGTCTGAACTGCGCAAACGCGGCAATAGGTATATGGAAGATGTAGAGGCACAAGTGGATTTGAAGGATGACACAGCGATGCGTTGGACGGCGGAAGAGATCGAGAACCAATTGGCCCATGCACTCTCCCTGCTTCCAGACAAACAGCGCATGGTCTTTGAACTGCGCTATTATCAGGACATGCCGTACGATGCGATGGCCGAACTTACCCAAACATCAGTGGGTGCGTTGAAAGCGAGTTATCATCATGCCAAGGAAAAAATTGGCTACCAATTAACTCAAGCATTAAACCTTCCGTAAACTTTTACATCTAACTACTAATGAAAACAACGCCAAAACATACGATGCGGCAAGGCTACCATTATGCGCTGAAAGCCACGCTCCATGGCATACCCGAGGCCCATCCCGTGGACCGCGACACAGAAAAGCCGCGTGCTCGCCCTGTGATATACTTGTGGCGCTATGCTGCCGTTGGTGTTGCTGCAAGCTTGGCCTTGATCTTCTTTTTCAACACGGCGCCGTCTGACTCAGTGCTATCGGACATCACCGCAGTTGAATTGTATGAACTCGGCTACGTGGCAGTGGAGGATATTATCAATTATACTGAGCCCGATTCCCTTCACTTCCTCGACGCGTCGATTGACGAAGACTTTTTGATAAATTATACCAACCCGAATTATTATTTATATCAATTATGAAAAATAGAATCTTAACCCTATTGATGCTTATCTCTATGGTGGCCGTGGCACAGCCCAAAGTACGCCCAGGTGATTTCGAAGAAAAGCGTGAAAAGATTGAAGCTATTAAAGTGGCCTTCATCACAGAACAGATCGACCTTACTGTCGAAGAAAGCCAGAGCTTTTGGCCGGTGTATAATGAAATGTCAGATAAAGAGCATGATTTGCGTAAAGCACAGCGCGATGCCTTTGGAGGACTCAAGGATTTTGAGAACACGAGTGATAAGCAAGTGGAGAAGGCCATCATGGAATTGGCCGATTTATCCGTAGATATAGAAGAGCTGCGCAAAAGCTATTTGCCTAAATTCATCGACATCATTGGCGCAAAGAAGACCGCGAAACTTATGAAGGCCGAAAAAGAATTTGGCAAGCGCCTCATGGAGCGCATGAAAGGTGGAGATCGCCGGGACCGCGAAGGCCCGAGAAAAAAACCGATGCGATAGGTTAACCTAAACCTCTGAAAATAGTAAACCACCCTTCGGGGTGGTTTTTTTATCTAGGATAATACTCATTTGCATATTTATATTGATGATAGCCCTGTCCTAAATGGTCTCCTACTATATTGAAAAAACATTCTTGTCCTCTGCCGAAGGGTGCAATCACTAAAGGTTCTTTCAAACCTATTTTTTTCAGCGTCCAACCCTTAGGTAGGGTAACATCTAAGTTAGGCGCTCCTGTTTCAGTAGCATGCATCACATAGTAATTCCCTTGATTATCGGTAAGCT
>DMCR01000019.1:0-4976 GCA_003445735.1 Cryomorphaceae bacterium | reverse complement strand
ATATATTTCATTCTCAAAACATAGTATTTGACATTTCTTAATAACCTTGACTACCAAGAAGCCTTCTTCAGGTTTTAATAAATCCGTTTTGGAAGGGATAAAATCAACAGCCATAGGTTGAGCTAATTCAATCCAAGAATAATCTTTGTATTCTCTCTCAGTAAAACAGTCTGATTGATTACAATTCGAACTCGCATTAGGTGATCGAACAAGAGCCGTCTTATTGATTAAAATGTTTCTGTCGATATTTTTTTGCCACGGAAAACTAACTTTTAACTCTTTCCAATGGTGAATTGGCAATGGATTTGAACCACCACTAATTATTACCATTTTCTCCTTCACATTTATGAGTTCTTTAGCTAGACCGACTTCTCTCCATTGAATATTTTCAGGGACTTGAAAAGCTGGCTGAGCAGAATATTTTATTCCCGCTTCTTCTGCTGTAGGAAAACTGCATCCGCTTAGTAGAAATACAACTAATATTAATGTTGAAACATTCTTGTTCATTCTATATGATTTTCAATAACCAAATTAATAATCTACCTACAACAAAAGAAAGTATTATGGCGCCATAATTCTTTTCCTCTAAACGGAAAATACTGGATGCTCAATAATTCGAGTAAGGCGGCTTTGTACGGGATAAGTATACCTCTGCTTTTGGGAAAACCTGTATTTTTGACGGTCTATGGCCGATATCAAATCTTTGTTTTTAGACCATGTTGCTCAAGTAGTTGGCTCTCCCAGCGCTCTAGTTATTGATCGCGCTGAAGGGAATTATTTGTACGACCCTGAAGGCAAGGGGTACCTCGATTTTATTTCGGGGATCTCTGTGGCCAACCTCGGACACGGTCATCCCAAAGTGGTGGCGTCTGTTCTCGAGCAGTTAAAAAAGCACATGCACGTGATGGTCTATGGTGAATTTGCCATTGGACCGCAGGCAAAATTGGCTCAAAAAACTTTAGAGAAGCTCCATCCCTGTATGGACCGTGTTTACTTCGTGAATAGTGGTACTGAAGCCATTGAAGCTTCCATGAAGATTGCCAAGAAATATACCGGTCGAAGCCAGTTCATCAGTTTTGAAAACAGCTACCACGGTTCAACACATGGTTCCTTAAGTATCCAAGGATCTGATAAATATAAAGGCGGTTATTACCCGCTACTGCCAGATACATTTCAGGCAAATTTTAATGATTTCGCGGTACTTGAGCAGATCACTTCAAAGACTGCAGGTGTTGTAATTGAATGTATTCAGGCAGGTAGTGGATATATTCCTGCGGCCCCCTCGTGGATTAAAGCAGTGCGCGCCCGTTGCAGCGAAGTAGGGGCCTTGATGATTTTGGATGAGATTCAAACCGGCATGGGTAGAACTGGGTCATGGTTTGCCCATTTAGACTATGGCTTCTGTCCCGATATCATGTGTTTGGCGAAAGCCTACGGCGGCGGATTACCTCTGGGCGCTTTTGTAGCTCCTGAACACATTATGAAAGTCATTCAAGCAGATCCAATCCTCGGGCATATTACCACCTTTGGCGGTAACCCCGTGAGCTGTGCAGCTTCTTTAGGCGTTTTTGAAGCGCTTGAATCTTCCACTGAGCTGATGGCAGATATCCCAACCAAGGAGCAGCACATTCGGGATGTGCTCGTTCATCCTAGTATTGAGAAAATCAGTGGCAAGGGACTCATGTACTGCCTATGGCTTAAGCCTGAAATAAACGGTTTTCATGTCATTGCTCGCCTAGAAGAAGAAGGGTTAATTACCAACAGTTTCTTGTTTGCAGAAAACGCCATACGAATCACACCACCGCTGACTATTACTAATGAAGAGCTGGATAAAGGATTGAAGCTAATTCTTAGTGTTATCGAGGAATTGACTGCCTAAATCAAATCTCGCTGGGGCCAATTGGGCACTCGCCTTTAGCATCAAGCCAGCCGCAAAATAAGCATTCAAAAAAGGCGCCTCTCAGGGCGCCTTTTTTATTCCTTTATCCACTTGATCGTTCGACCATCTTCTAGTCGCAGCAGGTACATCCCCGACGCATAATATCGTACATCGAGCAATGTAGAATTTGACCTTAATATTCCGGTATCCAAGACTCTTCCTGAAACACTTAGCAACTGGTAGCCAACTGGGCCTGTGAAATCATCTATGGTAATCTCTAGATCCTTCTGCGTAGGAATGGGGGACAATGATATACCATAGTCGTATTCCGGAACATCCATATAGAAAAGGTAACAGGCAGAGGTATCTGAACAATATCCTGGCTTCACGATTATTGCAGCATAATACCCTGTATTAGGCGCTTGTAAAAAATGATTACCCGGGCTCAGTGTATCTGCACCGATGGTCGTATCCACAAAGGCGCCCGTGTTACAATTGAACCAGTAATAGGTTGCGCCTGTATCCAATCCAACATAAACACTTATATCACTAAAAGAGCCTACCCAAATAGACCCAGTATCCACCGTGGGCAAGTACTCTACCCTACCGGTTACAACAGAATCACAACCCAGTGCAGTCACCCCGTTGTATACAACAGTACCTGTATCCGTACGCCAAGCATCTAAATAGAATACGCTATCGCCCGCGCAGAGCTCTGCAACAGCCATTGTATTACTTACTGTGGCATTAATAAGAACGTCCTGAACTACCACGGAATCACAACCGGCTGGGGTCGATAACGAATCATACAATGTGGTTGCCGTCGTTACCCAAGTTCCGAAGATTTGGGCACTGTCGCCTTGACATATGGTTAAAGTTGGTAAGATATGGTAGACCGCTGGAGTATATTGTACACTCTGCTCAACAACGGAATCACAACCTATGGTTGTTAACAGGGTATCATAAAAGAATCCTGGCTGGCTAATCCACTGACCAAATACCTGAACCGAATCACCGGGACAAATATTCTGAGTCGCAAGCAACGTATTTGGGATATTACATTGATTTACAAGATTTATTGAAGCAAATCCTCTGTTCGAGTTCCCATGGTTCCCAAAACTAGTGCCTCCTTTTGCCCATATAAGATTGATAGACCCTCCGTTTGAAGAGAAGGTATAGTGATTCCCAGACGCGCCTGACCTTGCTCGTTCTATATACGCTGTTCTCACACCACCTGTAACCACTGCATTATAAGCTACCGAAGCACTCAGCACATTGCCGCCCTGATAACTGCCTAGCTTGCGCTCTTGCACCGTCCCGTTTGAGTTCACCACCACTGTATAAGTATTGGTCATACCAGTGCCTCCAAAACCCACGGCATAATATCCGCTTGAAGGACCGCTGAACTCCATACTTACACTATCCGTGTTGGTATTCAAAGTAATATCCAAACTCATAGAAGTCCCCAGCTGTGTTGACCCCTGATAAATCTGTCCATACGATGGTACTGCACACAGTAACATTCCACCTACGATACAATTCTTCATCATTCTCATTAAGTGCTAAAATAAGAAAACCCTCGGCAAGGCCGAGGGTTTAAATTTCAGTCGATATACTTAAGCTTGACCTGTGGGTCCGCCAAAGTTCAGAGGAACTTGGGGAGGTTCATGGGTCTGTACATTCCCAAAGTTCTGCTCGTATCTCGCCATATTCTCGCCTAGCGCTTGAAGCAAACGCTTCGCATGCTCTGGGGTTAGAATTACTCGCGATTGAACTTTCGCCTTCGGAACGCCTGGCATCATTTGAATAAAATCTAACACAAACTCCGTAGGGCTATGATTAATGGCGACCAAGTTGCTGTACACTCCTTGCGCCATTTCTTCACTCAACTCAATGTTAATTTGTTGTTGTTCGTTATTCTGTTCTGCCATTGCTCAATTATTCTACGTCAGCAGCCATTGTATCCTGCATCTTCTCGTACTCTTCTTGAGAACCTACCACTGTCTCACGATATGTTTTCAAACCTGTACCTGCAGGGATCAAGTGACCCACAATAACGTTTTCTTTCAGACCTTCTAAAGTATCCTCTTTCGCGTTTACAGCCGCTTCGTTTAATACTTTGGTCGTTTCCTGGAACGATGCTGCAGAGATGAATGATTTCGTCTGTAATGAAGCACGAGTAATACCTTGAAGTACTGGTGAAGCTGTAGCTGGACGTGCATCACGCGCTTCTACCAACTCCTTGTCCTCACGGGTCAAAATGCTGTTTTCATCACGTAGCTCACGAGCAGTGATAATTTGCCCCTCCTTCAAGTTGCCACTCTCCCCTGCATTTTCTACCACCTTCATTCCAAAGATTCTATCGTTTTCCTCCATGAAGTCTACAGCGTGAACTAGGTTACCTTCCAAGAATAAGGTATCTCCAGAATCTTGAATTTGAACCTTACGCATCATCTGACGAACGATCACTTCAAAGTGCTTATCGTTAATCTTCACACCTTGCAAACGGTAAACCTCTTGGATTTCATTAACCAAGTATGCTTGAACCGCTGTAGGACCTTTGATATTTAAAATGTCCGCTGGCGTGATTGAACCGTCTGAAAGTGGCGTACCTGCTTTCACGAAATCATTCTCCTGAACAAGGATTTGCTTGCTTAAATTGATCAAGTACTTTTTCACCTCACCAGTACGGCTTTCGATGATGATTTCACGATTACCACGCTTGATCTTACCGTAGCTAACGATACCGTCGATTGCAGCAACAACTGCTGGGTTCGATGGGTTACGAGCCTCAAATAATTCCGTTACACGTGGAAGACCACCGGTAATATCACCTGCTTTCGCACTCTTACGAGCAATTTTCACAAGAATCTTACCCGCAGCAATCTCTTCTCCTTCTTCGACCATCAAGTGAGCACCTACTGGCAATGTATAGTGTTTCAACTCGTTGCCATCAGCATCCATTACTTGTATGGTAGGAATCAATTTACGGTTACGGTTTTCCGAGATTACTTTATCCTGGAAACCAGTTTGTTCATCAATCTCTACCTTATAGGTGGTACCTTGGATGATATCCTTGTAAGCAATCTTACCCGCT
>DMCR01000127.1 GCA_003445735.1 Cryomorphaceae bacterium | reverse complement strand
CTTTTGGATTTTTTGCCGTGTAGTATTGAGCGCCTTTATAATCCACACCACCAATGTTCGCTCGGCGAAATAAAAGGCCAGGCTTCGTGGTAAAGAAGGCATTGTCCTGATTCAGAACATATTCGAGTTCACGAAGCGGGCTGTAATTATCTAGAACGTAGAAACTGCGACCGAAAGTAGCCACAACCAAATCATTCTCGCGCTCTTGTATCGCGATATCGCGTACTGCGATGGTCGGCAATCCACTGCCCAGTTCCTTCCAATGCTCACCACCGTCAAGGGTAAACCAAAGTCCAAATTCAGTACCGACGAACAATAGGTTCGAGTTGATATGATCTTCGGCAACGCTATATATCGATCCACGCTCAGGCAAGTCATTCGCGATGTTTTTCCATGAACGGCCACCGTCGTCACTCTTGAACAAGTAAGGCTTGAAGTCCCCATTTTTATGGTTGTTGAACGCCGCGTAGATCACTTTATCGTCGTGCTGAGAAGGCACGATATCCTGAACATACACCAGCGGTAGGTTGAGTGATCCAACTTGGGTTTTCGGCAAGGTGTTGAAGTTCTTAACGCTGGTCCAATTCTTCCCGTCATCTTCGGTCTTCCAAACCAATCCGTCGTCCGTTCCGACCCATAAATGCCCTTGCTTGTTCGGGTGTTCTTTCATGGTGACGATGTTTCCATAAATCGAGGTGCTCTTGTGCAATGCAATAGCCTCTGGTCCCCAGTAGCGGTCCATAATAGGCAGGGTGTTGCGATCCAATTGTCTGCTCAAGTCCCCGCTAATAGCCGTCCAGCCATCTCCACGGTCCGTACTCTTAAAGACTTTATTCGCTGCGAAGTATAAAGTTTTCTTTTGGTGTTTACTTGCAATAAGAGGCGCATCCCAATTCCATCTGTACGCCGCTTCTTTATACCTGCTCTGCGGTTGAATTGGTGTTTTTTCACCTGTCTGTTTGTTGAATCGTACCAACCATCCGTATTGTGCCTGTGCGTATACAATGTTAGGGTCGTCTGGATCCGTAGCGCTTTCAAAACCATCACCACCATTGGTTACAAACCAATCGCTATTGATGATCCCACGAGAATTGATAGTTTGCGACGGTCCACCCAAGCTATTGTTGTCCTGAGTCCCTCCGTAAATGTTGTAGAACGGCCAATCGTTATCGACGGCCACGCGGTAAAATTGAATCGTAGGAATATTTGCCTTCCAATTCCAACTGCTCATCCCATCCCAAGTCTCATACAAACCACCATCAGTGCCTATGTACATATGATCCGTATTCGCGGGGTCAATCCACAAACAGTGGTTGTCCACGTGCTTGAATCGCTTGGGAATACGGTTGAATGTTTTTCCGCCATCCGTGCTTACTTGTGCATAGGTATCCATACTGTACACAGTGTTTTCATTCGTAGGGTGGCAAATGAACTCTACATAATAGTTTCCAGAAGTTTCATGGCCCGATTTCTTGCTCCAGCTCGCTCCACGATCTTCCGAGGCGTAAGTACCGTGCCCTTCAATCGTCGCGTATAACTTGTCTGGATTCGCCGGTGAAATATCCATTCCAATGCGACCTACATCGCCACCAGGCAATCCGCCGCTAAGCTTTTCCCAATTCGCTCCACCGTCTGTGCTCTTGTAAATGGCACTCTCTGGCCCACCGCTGAGGTAGGTATACACATGGCGACGACGCTGGTGTGCCGTTGCGTATAAAGTTTTTGAATCTCTAGGATCCATGTGTATTTCGTTGAAACCTGTATGCTCACTTATCTGCAGAATGCGGGTCCAATTGTTCCCACCATCCTTTGTTTCATAAATACCGCGCTCACCCCCCGCGCTCCACAAAGGACCGTAAGCAGCCACATAAACGTGGTTACCATCATTCGGGTCAATGGTAATCATACCGATGTGCTCACTCGTAGACAATCCAACATTGTCCCAAGATTTCCCACCGTCGCGGCTCACATATATGCCATCGCCGTAGGGGACAGAACGCTGGTTGTTGTTTTCACCCGATCCAACCCAAACGACATTCGAATTTGTTGGGTCTATGGCGACACACCCAGTGCTATAACTTCCTTCACCGTCGAAAATAGGCTCGAAGGTCGTGCCGTTATTGGTAGTCTTCCATACCCCTCCAGAAGCCAAGGCCAGGTACAAGGTACCAGGATTATCAGTATCCACTGCGAGGTCGACGATACGACCTGAGGTGGTTGCTGGACCAACATTTCTCCATTTGAAAGCACTTAAGCTAGCGTCGGTCCATGCTGGAGCGTCGTCTTTGCTTTTACGTTGCGCAAAGCTTTCCTGTGGAAGGCATAGTGAGATGAGTAAGACAAGGGTAGTTAGGCGTTTCAACCAAGTGAAGTTCATAGTGTAATTCTAATGCAGTTCTTATTCCTGCAAAATACGGCAAAAGATGGAAAAGCCCTTAGATTTTCCAAGCTATGCCTACTACTAGAATAGCCTCTTGCATTTGGTACAAGAATGGGTCGCTGAAATCCTTGCTGAACGGATAGTATTGGCTGCGTTGAATGCGGCGTTGCCAGCCAAATTCTACCGTAGTTTGATCGCTGCGAATGGCTAGTCCTAGGCTATATCCCACAGCGGCTTGCTGACCTTCGCGGTAGGCAGGAGAGAATTGGCCCCCGCCCCTTAAAATTAAAGTCCCTAACCGCCACTCTGTGCCCAGTGCGAAGAGGTTCTGATTTGAAATGGTACTATCGATGATTTCTGTCAGGTAACGCTCATTTCTGCCCGTGCTCATGGTCCACGAATGCGGGATGAAGGTGTGCCCTGCGGTAATCAGACCTGCGCGTCCCACGACGATGGTCGCGCCACTTTGCAGTTTAGGTGCAGTAATGATGCCCCAACTATATTCCGTTCCATATCCCTGGGCAGTCATCGTGCTGCTACTGACCGAAGGACGTGTTGCTCTGAAAGTGGTTTCCCAATCTAGGTTGAACCCGTGAATTTGCGGTAACTCGAGGGCTGCGCCTAGTCGAAGGAATTGGACCGGACGGTAATATATTCCTAGATTCCCGCTGATGCCTAAAGACATGTTCGTCCACACTTCCGAGGAGCTGAAATAATTCAAATCTGAAAAGATGTTGTAGGTCTCGCGATGTTCTATTTCGACATCCTCGTTGGAGGTCACAATTTGTACACTTCCTCCGAAGTACCATTGCGGGCTTTGCTGAAAAGCGGCGCCAAGGGTAATTCTGTTTCGCATTCCTTTTCGAAAATAGTCGTGTGTGTAGTCTGTGGAGGTGAGGTCTGCGGTACTCACATACTCCATCTTATCAGGGTCCCAGTCTACGGCATAGCATTGGTAAAGCATATCCTCATAAGGCCCTAGATTGTCCGCTAAAAACTCGGGCGGTGTCCCGTTGGCATAATCAATGATGGGCAGTTGCATGCTGTTGGCATCGCTGGCCTGTATCTTGAATTTTCGCGCATATGCATGATCCGTGTTGTAGACAAAAAACAAGCGCATCGGACTTTCAGGATCTTTGGATATCCACCCAAAATTCGGGAGGATGGCTCGGTTTGTTGACCCTCTCAAAAACAAATCATCTTGGTCGTACATGGTCCTGGTCAATCCCCCTGCATTCACACTGAATCCTTGTTGCCTATATAGTCCCGCAAGGGCAGGGTTTAAAGCGATGGCAGTCATGCTGCCGCTCAGGGCCACTGTGGCGGAAGACATGCTCGTAAAGCGCGCATCCCCTATAGTTGTAGGTTGATTAAGCTCTAGGTAATAATCCAAGTCTTGGGCGTGCATGTGCAGGCCCACCATTAAAGCAAGAAGTAGAAACTTTAATCTAATCATCGACGTCGTGATCCTCCTGCACCGCTGCTGCCTGAACTACTGCGCCCTGAAGATTTGCTCGGGGAGTAACTTCTTGAGCTGTTGTTACTGCTGCGAGTGCTCTGTGAAGGTTGCGTCCATGAGCGTTCATTAATAGATCGATAGTACGTCTGTGTATTTGTGGGACGCTCATAGGTACTTTGAATAGGTCTTGTGCGGGTAGTAGGGCGAGATGAATTTGCCTTCGGGGTTGTTGGTTCGCTCAGTTGCTCGATGGCACGTAGAGTACGCGCTCCAATACTTTGGTCGGTATCTACAGTAGTGCGTCCATTGATAGTGCTTCCGCCTCTACTACGTCCATATTTTGATGGCCTTGAGCCACCATAATTAATACCAGGTCTTGAGGACGTGTTGTTGTTAGAGTTCCCGGAACTCGCCCAGCCATTGTTCCAGCAGTATGGATTGTAACCGTAGCCATAACCGTATGGATTGTACCCGAAGGTATTATATCCATAAGGATTGTAACCGTAAGGGTCGTATCCAAAACCGCCCATCCCAAAGGAGTTGTAGCCCATAGGCATCCAAAAGTTCCCCCAAGGAGATAACCCCATGGGGCTATTCCAACCAAAGGTGTTCCATGAACCCATGGAATTTATGGACCAATACGGCGAGTTTATTCGACCGAATCCTGTGGTCCCGTAGGATTGGGTATAGGTTGGGGTATTGGGAAAGTTATAACCGTTTGCTGAGGTTCCTTGCCAGATAGCGTCTAAATCATCCTCGCCCAATTCTTCTAATGCTGGTCCGTTGTTGGGAAGGGCAAATAGAGGTAAGGGCAGGGTAGGATTATAATAGTTTTCGTCCTCGAAATAGTTGTCGGTCAAACTCACAGAAGTACCACAAGAAACAAGTAGTAGATAAGAAATGCTGCTAAGTAGGAGAACCTTCTTCATAACTTCAGTAGTTTTGCCGTCGGGAGTTAAAGTACAAAAGTTATACCAAGACCTAATACTATGGGAAAATACTTGACAACAAGGGCGGAAGACTACTCGAAATGGTACAATGAACTCGTAATGAAGGCTGATTTGGCTCAAAACTCGGGAGTTCGTGGTTCTATGGTTATTAAGCCTTACGGTTTTGCCATATGGGAGCGCATCCAATCGGATTTAGATCGCCGATTCAAAGAAACAGGACACATGAATGCGTACTTCCCGCTGTTTATCCCGAAATCATATTTCTCCAAGGAAGCCTCTCACGTGGACGGTTTTGCGAAGGAATGTGCGGTGGTGACTCATTACCGATTGAAGAATGATCCTGATGGTAATGGTGTTGTCGTAGACCCAAATGCTAAACTTGAGGAGGAGCTTATTGTACGTCCAACATCTGAAACTATTATTTGGGATACCTATCGCGATTGGATTCAGAGTTACCGCGACCTGCCCATTTTGGTAAACCAATGGGCGAATGTAGTACGCTGGGAAATGCGTACGCGTTTGTTCTTGCGTACTGCTGAATTCTTATGGCAAGAGGGCCATACGGCACATGCAACGAAAGAAGAGGCTATTCAAGAGGCCGAAACTATGTTGGATGTTTATGCTTCGTTCGTGGAAGAAATTATGGCTATTCCAGTATTGCGCGGTACTAAAACGGAAGGCGAACGCTTTGCGGGCGCATTGGAGACCTACTGTATCGAAGCATTGATGCAGGATGGTAAAGCATTGCAGGCTGGAACTTCACATTTCTTGGGTCAGAATTTTGCCAAGGCATTTGATGTGAAATTCCAAACTAAAGAAGGAACGCAAGAGCACGTATGGGCGACCTCTTGGGGTGTTAGTACCCGATTAATGGGTGCGCTGATTATGACGCACAGTGATGATAATGGTTTGGTATTACCGCCGAAATTGGCACCATATCAAGTTGTTATTGTGCCAATTTATAAAGGTCAAGAGCAGTTGGATGCTATTTCAGAAGTGGCCAACGATTTGGTGCAGCAATTGCGCACTCAAGGGATTACAGTGAAGTACGACGACCGTGATACTCAAAAACCAGGGTGGAAGTTCAACCAGTACGAGCTTCAAGGTGTGCCGTTGCGCATGGCTATTGGCCCTAAGGATCTTGAGAAGGGTAGTGTGGAACTGGC
>DMCR01000192.1:4108-5675 GCA_003445735.1 Cryomorphaceae bacterium | reverse complement strand
CAGGGACAGGTTACGCTCAAATTATTGCTTTGACGACCTAAGTCTTGTTGCCCATTGAAGAACTGTAGACAGGGACCCCGTGGTGCCGTTCTGTCCAACACATCAATTCCATCGGCGAAACAGCCCTTTTCGCTAGGGCGATATATGATTTGTTAAAGCCTGAGTATTAGGACACAGGCTCGCCTGTTAAAGCGTCTATCACCTTGTCCGCCGAATCACTCATTAATGGTATCGGGTCCATCCTCGAGCTTATCGTTGAATTTGAATTACGAGGTGCTGGCATGGCGACAAATTATGAACTGTGCGTCGAAAATATCTTATGGGCTCTTGCGGATGAAGACTATCCCGCATCCCCGTAGGAGCAAAAATTACCCGGCCGGAGGACGGGCAACTCAATACATTTGAACTTGAAATTTACGCGAGTTGAATATCTACGCTTACCAAGTCTTTGAACATCTCTAAACGCGCATTAATCTCAGCAGTAGTCAAGTCTGCAACACGTTCGGTTCCAAATTTTTCTACTGTAAAGCTCGCCATCGTAGAACCCCAAATGACCGCACGCTTCATGTTTTCAAAGCTGATATCACAGGTCTTGGCAAGGTATCCAATAAAGCCGCCAGCGAACGTATCGCCAGCGCCCGTTGGATCAAACACTTCCTCTAATGGTAAGGCCGGTGCGCTAAACACTTTATCCTCATGAAACAACAACGCGCCGTGCTCACCCTTTTTGATAATCAAGTATTTCGGGCCCATCGTCATGATCTTCTTCGCCGCCTTCAACAAGCTGTACTCCTCAGACATTTGGCGCGCTTCTTCATCATTGATCGTCAACACGTCCACGCCCTTGAGCGCCACCATTAAGTCATCCCAGAAGTGATCCATCCAGAAGTTCATGGTATCTAACACGACAAGTTTTGGTCGCTTAGGCAATTGGTCCAAAACCTGCTGCTGAATTGACGGCATCAAATTCCCCAACATCAAATACTCGCAATCCTTGAAACTATCAGGCACAATTGGGTTAAAGTGCTCTAAAACATTTAGTTGCGTATCAACAGTATCTCGAGTATTCATGTCCAAGTGATACCTCCCTTTCCAGAAAAATGTCTTGCCGTCAGGAATGATTTGTACCCCTTCCAGGTCCACGCCCTTACTCTTCAACAAGTCCAAATGCTCTTGCTTAAAGTCTGCTCCCACCACAGAAACGATGTTGCTCTTTTCCACGTGGTAGCTCGCGCTCAAAGCGATATAAGTCGCTGCACCCCCAAGAATGCGATCGGTTTTTCCGAAAGGCGTCTCGAGCGCATCGTACGCCATGGTTCCAACTGTAAGTAGACTCATGTGGTTGAATTTATGGGGTAAAGGTACGCGGGGCTAATTAGTTTCGCAACGAATCCCAAAACCCTATTTCCAAACCGCACGATTTTTTCCTTGCAAGTATTGTACACTCTCGCACTTTGATGTATTATTGCAGCCCGTTTCAAGCAAACGGACTATATATTCCTCCTTAGCTCAGTTGGTTAGAGCATCTGACTGTTAATCAGAGGGTCCTTGGTTCGAGCCCAAGAGG
>DMCR01000192.1:0-3900 GCA_003445735.1 Cryomorphaceae bacterium | reverse complement strand
ATAATGATAAAACGGTTATACTTTCACAGTGTAGCCGTTTTTTTATTTTTGGATTTCTGTATGAAATTAAAAAACGAACATTTCTGGCTACTAATATTCGCGGTAAACTTTGCTTCATTTCAATTAGTCCAAGATTATATCCGACCACAATACGCAGGCGATAGTAATTTAATTAGGTACTTTCTTGGTGTAGCTCCAAACTTTTTCCCCGCTGTAGGTATCCCTTCACTTTTTATGGTACTCCTGCCAATTCTATTCTCAGGGAACCTAAGCTCAAGATTCATTTTGAAAAGACATTTAACTTCAAATCTGATTTCAGTCACAGGACTCGTTTGCTGGGAGGTTCTTCAATTCACAGGGAAATTGGTTTTTGACTGGCATGATATACTATGGACCATTTTAGGGGCAATTCTTTTCCATATCATTTGGGCTCTATCTTTAAAGATTAATATTCCTTACATAGGTAAGAAGTAAACTAAAGTCACAAATAGACATTGTCGGGCTGCATCTTTGAATAATAGGGGGAGCCATAAAAAGCCCAGCGTGAAGACGTTGGGCTTTTTTGTTCCTTTATTACTTAAGTCTAAAGGATAACCCTCCTCTTAAAATTGGACCGCCACTTAGCTGCTCCCCTAACGAGTAGCCTGCTGTTTTATACCCTACTTGTAGAGTTACTCCTAAAAATGAAAACGCCCCTTTATTTGTCAAAATATCATAGTTCACAGTTGTGTTGAAAAGTCCCCCAATTCCAGTATTTCTAACCAAAATATCGTTCATATAAAAATCAATCTGAGGTTGATCCCAAAGCTCTGCGCAAAAGTTAAAAGACAATTGACCTGTCGGCTTTAAATTCCAGGCTCGTGCCCCGATTCTCCAAGAAGAATAAAACGTCCCATCGCCATGACTAAATGAGGTCTGGTATAATTCATGTTCTTTTTTAAAGTAGCTCTGATACACGAGCTCCGGGCCATAGGGTGTGTACTCAAACCTGAATCTTGGCAGCAGTTCTATATTTTCAGAAATGGGAATAAACTTTACTTCCGTTGATCGTTTACCAAACAGGAGATAGTCATAAAATAAAGACTTCATTGAATAAAAATTGAAAGGATCCGTAAATAAAGCCACTAAAGAGATGGCACGCATACGAGAACGTGTAAGCCCTTCGCTCTGAAAATAGAATTCGTTAATCCCACGACGGTAATTATTCGGATCACTGGCACCTCTTTGTATAAAAGCAGTATACCCAGGCATGTCATTACTCCCGTATAAGTAGGCTACGGCAAAATTATAGTTGAGACTCCCGTCGAGTAAAAAATTCTTACGCATGATGTCAGAGACCACCATGTTGGCCTCTGAACCTCCCAAGGTCATCAATAAACGCTCTTGGTCTGTCGCCTCTGCTAGACCGCCTATTTCTATATACGAGAATTCACTGCCAAAGGGCGGAGGTGGATTATACGTGATTCCAATTATATTTCCACCGGCTTGAAGCGCCCTATATCCGTGACCAAATCGCTCGTGATTCATCGTCATGATGTAATCACTCAAAATATAATTTGTCAACAGCATTTTAGAAAACCGATAAGCTGTGTTTACAGCTTGGCTAACTCTTCCCTCGCGTTTAATCTTTGTTGGAAAGACAAGTGTGTCTACTAAATCTATGGCGTGAAAACAAGTATTGATATTCTCACCAGAATAAAATTGGCCCTTTTGAGACTCACAGGTACAGGTGAAGCGTGATTGAGCTATGCCCCAAAGAGGCATACTAACAATTATGACTAAAAAACTTGATTTAAGGCGAGACATATCTTGGGTTTGACCGATATTCATAAAACTATAAATTTTTCTAACTCAGGGTTATGGCTTGATTCTTTGTTTCTAATGTACCTTTCCGAAGAATAAGCCTTAGAAATAAATCGAAAGTCATTTACCGAATAATTCTCCTCATGAAAAATTTCTTGACCACGCTATTCTTAGCGATTACTACACTCAGCTGGTCCCAAAGCCTACCATTCGACTTTGAATCCGCCACCTCAGGTATGGTGGGCTACGATAACGCCACCTTCACCATTGTCAACAACCCAAGCGCCACGGGCAACAGCAGCTCTAAAGTGGCCAGAATTGTGAAAACCACTGCGGGCGATTTATATGCAGGAGGAAAAATCACCAACGTATCCTCATTGAATTTTTCAGCGGCCGCGACCAGCGTGCTTTCCATGAAGGTTTATACCACGGAACCCGTGGGCACGGTGATTAAAGTCAAGCTAGAGAATCCCTACACTAGCGAAGTAGATGCAGTGACAACTGTGAGCGGCGCATGGCATACACTCACTTTCGACTTCGGAATTCCTGCCCCAACGGGCAGCGCAGACCTCGTCATCATGCCACAGCCCTTCACCGCAGGAGGAGGAAACGCATTTTATGTGGACGATATCCAGCAAATCGCCGGAAATATTGCGCCGCAAAGATCGGGTTTACCCATCACCTTTGAGTCCGGCACAACTCCCAATCATTTCTTCAGTTTTGAAAGCGCAACCATGGAAGTCGTCGCAAACCCAACATCTGACACGATCAACAACAGCCCCTTGGTGGGAAAAATCGTTCGTTATTTAGGGGCGCCATATGGAGGAAGTGTTATCACTTTTGCCAACAATATTGATTTCGCCAACCACCCTCAAATTACCATGAAGGTGTTGACCCCTGCTCCAGTGGGAACTTATGTGACCTTGAAAGCCGAGAAGCCGTTTTGGGGCGAAGAGCGCAGCGTACAAACCACTAAAACCGAGCAATGGGAGCTACTTACCTTCGATTTTACGAATGCACCTACGGACATGCCTAGCTTGGCATTCATGTTTGATTTTACCGCCGGTAGTACCAACGTGGGTGATGGGACGGCTACATCGACATTTTATTTCGATGAAATCAAATTTGCCAACGTACCGTTGGGTTCAGAGGAATTAGAAGAATTGGCTCCAATTAATATTTACCCTAACCCTACTAGTGATCGTTGGAACCTGAGCTTTGCAAATGGGTCGATACTCCGCGCTGAAATCTTTAATATGGAAGGTAGAGTGCTAGATATAATTGAATGCAACGGCGAACACAAACTCGCGATCAATGCCACAAACTACTCAGACGGTATCTACACTGCAAAAATCACAACTTCCAACGGATTGGAAGTTATTAGGCTGGTGAAACAATAATCTTTGGAAAATGGCGCTATGCTAAAGCTTCGAGGCTTATTCCTTTTGCTTTCTCTGCTCACCGCGTATGGCGTAGTAGCGCAGTCCGACAATTTGGTTAAACGCTACCTCAACAATGTCTTAAGCGAAAGCGGGGACCCTTCGGCACCCAAGTTAATCAACTACCCGACCATCGCCTATGCGCCGGAAACCAGTTGGGAATTGGGCGTATCTAGCTTGTATGTGTACTCTGCAAATAGAGACCTCGGTAACCGTCTTAGTGAGATTAAGGCCTTCACCTTTTACACCCTCGAAAATCAATACGGATTTTGGCTCGACCACGCGTTGTATACAGATGAGAATAAATGGTTCTTCTACGGTCGCGCACGCTATCAAAGCTTCCCATTATTCTATTACGGCATAGGCCGCGAGACCCCGTCAGAGCATATTGCGTTGATCGATGGGGAATACACATTATTCCGTGAGCGCTTACTGCGAGAGGCCTTGCCGTCGCTGTATTTTGGATTGGAATTGGACTACCAAGGCCTAAACCGAGTCAATTACATCGATACCGAACCGGATTTTGAGCTCCCGAAAGTGGGCGCCATGGGGTCCAACAACCTAGGAATAGGTCTAGGGCTGCTTTACAACAATATCCACAACGCCATGAACCCGCGTGAGGGACTATACAGCGAATGGGCCTTCATGAATTACAACA
>DMCR01000110.1 GCA_003445735.1 Cryomorphaceae bacterium | reverse complement strand
GTATTGTCACGCTTAGATGATGTGGGTGGAGAACTCAATGCCTATACCACCAAGGAGGAAACCATCATCCATGCCAGCTTTTTGAAAACGGACTTTCGACGAGCGGCGGAATTGGTTTCTGATGTGGTCTTCAAGAGCACTTTTCCTCAAAAGGAATTAGACAAAGAAAAGGAAGTCATCAAGGATGAAATCCATAGCTACCTCGATAGCCCCGCAGATCGCATTTTCGACGATTTTGAAGATTTCATTTTCCGCGGCAATGCCCTCGGACGTAATATTCTGGGCACCCCGAGTAGCGTGGACGGCCTCACCCGTGAAGATATCTTCGAATTTCAAGGACGCACCTACACCGCCGACCGGATCACCCTATCATTTGTAGGGCCTTTTAGCCTAAAGCGTGTAGAGCAAATGGCCGAAGAGTTTTTCGCAGTGCACCAGCTCAACAACAATACTTGGGAATCGCATTTTGATGCGCCCCATCGCTCGCAACGCCGAGTGGAAGAAGTGGCACAGTTTCAGGATCATTATATCGTAGGTTGGCGTACACCCGGTATTCACCACACAAAGCGTAGAGCCTTACTATTACTCAATAACATTCTGGGCGGTCCCGCCATGAACAATAGATTAGGGCTAAACATCCGCGAAAAACATGGCATTGCCTACAACATCGAGAGCTTCCTGAATCTATATAGCGATGTAGGACTTTTGGGAATTTATCTAGGATGCGACCCCTCACAGACCGAGAAAGCAGCCGCTCTAGCCGGGAAAGAAGTCAAGAAACTTCAAGAGCAGCAATTGGGGACCCTACAGCTGAGTAAGGCGAAAAATCAGTTTATCGGACAAATGGCGTTGGCGGAAGAGAATGGCCTTAATTCGTGTATTGGAGCTGGGCGGGCTTTGTTGTACTTCGGAAAAATCAACAGCTTTGACTATGTCACACAGCAGGTACGTAATATTAGTGCCATGGACTTAATGGAGGCTGCACAAGAATTCTTATCTCAAGAACAAGGCTACGAGCTGATCTATAAAAAAGCAGAGTAATGGAGTTTCTCAGCGACGATCTTCATAATTATATCGCAGGACGCACTACAGAAGCTCCAGCCTATCTAGATGAACTCGAGCGTGAAACTTGGGTCAAGGTGTTGATGCCAAGGATGTTGAGCGGTCATGTACAAGGACAGATATTGAAAATGTTCTCAAGCATGATGCAGCCAACATACATCTTAGAGGTCGGTACCTATACTGGATATGCTTCTCATTTTTTAGTCGAAGGATTAAAGCCAGGTGGAGAGTTCCATGCGGTAGAAATCAATGAAGAATTGGAAACCATTATTAAAAAATATTGGGCCAAACACGAGAAATCGAATCAAATGCACCTTCACGTCGGACCTGCAACAGAAATATTAGAATCGCTTCAGCGACCATGGGATTTGGTCTTCTTAGACGCCGATAAAATCAATCTCATTCATTATTACGAGCAACTGCTACCGCAACTACGAACAGGAGGTATCATGGTTATTGACAATATCTTATGGTCTGGCAAGGTCGTAGGTGGACCTCATTCCAGCGATAAAGATACCAAGGCCATTCAGGCACTCAATGATCACGTGGCCAAAGACAATCGTGTAGAACAAGTAATTCTTAGCGTTCGCGATGGAATTATGATGGTAAGGAAAATATAATTATTTCAAATCCTTTACTTATCTTGTTGGCACTTTAATTCTACAAATAAGACTTATGAAAAAAGTTCTACTCCTTGCTGCAGTAGCACTAGGATTCAGCGCTGTCGCTCAAGATGCAGTTAATGCACGCTTGATGCAAGCAGAACTTCCTGTATCCTCAGCTGCTCGCGAAAAAATTGAAGACATCATCTTTAAAAGAGGTGGTGCTGTAGACGAATTGTACGACTACACTGATTTCTTGTACCAGTACTACGGCTCAGACATGGTATTGGGCGCAATTACAACGACTCCTGATTCCACCCCGGTAATCGTATACGGTGACGGTACTGCAAGTAATTCATACAACCACGCAGTAGGTGCTACTTACGACTTCAACTACTACGGTTGGGGCGATGGTGAATTTGACGAAAGCAATCAAGTAACTATTGATTCACTGTTTGTTGTAGGTGGTTACGAAATTTATCAAGGTGGTCGCAACGACAAAATCCGATTCACCATTTTCAAAGGTGCAGATGGTTTTTCAGCGCCATTCTCTGGTGTTCAATATCCGGCTGCTTACTTCGCAGCACTACCCTCAACAGTTCAGCCAACTGCTAAAACTATGGACTACGCAGGTAGTACCTCACATGGTCTCGCAGGTGGTCTGACATCTACTTCTACTGTGCAGGTAGAGTACATCCTGAGCGATTCCGATTCGTCAGTTGCTGAGATTGGTGTTGAGGTTCCAAACGGAGGCTTCACTATGAGCGGCGACGAATTATTGGGAATCTTTGTTCAATACATCCCAGATGGCATGGGCAGTACCGATACCATCAACTACCAAACAGCTTCTGGTGATATCAACCCATTCTACTTCTACTATTACCGTGAAGGAAATACTTCTTCTCCACAAGGGTACTTCATCCAGGATTTTGACAGCACATCAACGAACTGCTCCAACTTCTTGTTCACGGATACTCGTTACGGTAACTGGTCTGGTACTTCTGCTTGGAGAAACGATCAAACTAGCATCAACATGAGCTACTCTCACTTGATCTGGTTACGTGCCTCTGGTACTTCAACCATAGGTTCAGAAGAGTTGGCTCTAACAGAAGCTTCTATCTACCCTAACCCATCTAACGGTGTTGTAAACGTAGAGTTGAACGCA
>DMCR01000027.1:666-8931 GCA_003445735.1 Cryomorphaceae bacterium | reverse complement strand
CCGCACAAGAAATCGAAACTTCTACAGCAGCAGCGGCAGCCACCGTGGTACCTGCTGCTAGTAATGTCCCTATCGCCAAAAACTCTAACGGCAGATTCTATTCTCCCTTGGTGCGTTCCATGGCAAAAGAAGAGGGCATTTCTCAAGGTGAGCTTGATGCTATAGCTGGATCAGGTAAGGACGGCCGTTTGACTAAAAAAGATTTGTTAGCCTACCTCGAAGGCGGACGCGCTCAAAGCGCTCCTGCACCTGCTACCGCACCAGCTCAAAGCGCTCCTGCACCTGCCGCTACTTCAGCTCCAAGCATTACACCTACCCCAGGTGCTGAAATTATTGAGATGGACCGCATGCGCAAGCTCATTGCGGACCACATGGTAAATTCAGTACATACCTCTCCACACGTTACCAGCTTTGTGGAAGCAGACATGACCCGAGTGGTGCAATGGAGAAACAAAGTTAAGAATACCTTCCAGCAAAAGCACGGTGAGAAAATTACCTTCACGCCAATCATCATGGAGGCCATCGTGAAGGCCATCCAAGACTTCCCGATGATTAATGTGAGCGTGGACGGCACCAAAATCATCAAACATGCACACATCAACGTGGGTATGGCTGCAGCCCTTCCATCGGGCAACTTGATTGTACCTGTTGTGAAAAATGCGAATCAACTTTCACTACTAGGCTTGACCAAGGCGGTGAATGATTTGGCCAATAGAGCGCGCAACAACGCACTGAAGCCAGATGAAATTTCTGGCGGAACATACACACTAACAAACGTAGGCACTTTCGGCAACGTCCTTGGAACTCCTATTATCAATCAGCCTCAGGTTGCCATCATGGCAGCTGGTGCGATTGTGAAAAAACCAGCAGTAATTGAAACTCCTGAAGGTGATTTGATTGGTATTCGTCATAAAATGTTCTTAAGTCATAGTTATGACCATCGCGTAGTAGATGGCGCACTGGGCGGAATGTTCGTAAAACGAGTCGCGGAATACCTGGAAGCTTGGGACTTAAACCGCGAAATCTAGAACGATTTTCTAATATTTGAATTATCTTTCAAAGCCGCCCAATTAGGGTGGCTTTTTAATTACACAACACCCAAACCATGGATTTACAACTGACCCGTCCAATTTGCTTTTTTGACCTTGAAACAACCGGCGTTAATGTTACTAATGACCGTATCGTCGAAATTTGCGTACACAAGGTGCACCCGGACGGTCAGGAAGAAACCCATAACTGGCGTGTAAACCCCACCATACCTATTCCCGATGGTGCTTCTGCAATTCACGGCATCTATGATACCGACGTAGCGGATAAGCCCACCTTCGCTGCGCTCGCCGCCGAAGTCAACAATCTCATTCAAGACAGTGATCTCGCCGGATATAACAGCAACAAATTTGATATCCCCCTACTAGCCGAGGAATTCCTACGTGCCGGTATAGAGTTCGACATGAGTAAACGCCGCGCGATTGATGTCCAAAATATCTTCCACCGCATGGAACAGCGTACCCTAACGGCAGCGTATAAATTCTACTGTGGCAAATCACTAGACGATGCCCATAGCGCCGAAGCAGATGTATTGGCTACCTATGAGGTGCTGAAATCTCAGTTAGACCGCTATGAAGAGTTGGAAAACGATATGAGCTTCTTGGCCGAGTTCTCCAACCGCCAAAAGGTTGCAGACTTTGCAGGCTTCATTGCCTACAATGGACATGGACAGGAAATCTTTACCTTTGGTAAATACCGTGGACAAACGGTCGAAAGCGTACTTCAGGAAAACCCGGGGTATTACAGCTGGATTCAAAATGCAGATTTTCCATTATACACCAAGCAAGTCTTGACAAAGATTAGATTAAAATCCTTCAATAAAGGCGCCTAAAAATCATGAAAATCATTTGCATCGGACGCAACTACGCGAAACACGCGAAAGAATTGAATAACCTCATCCCAGAGGAACCAGTGGTGTTTCTCAAACCTGAAACAGCCTTACTCTTGAAAAAGCATCCGTTCTTCATTCCTGGATACAGTAATGAGGTGCACCATGAGTTAGAATTGGTCATAAAAATCAATCGCCTTGGCAAGCATATTGAGCCAAGATTTGCTCATAAGTATTACTCAGAAGTGGGTCTGGGAATAGATTTTACGGCGCGCGATGTACAAACAAAGTGTAAAGAGATAGGATTACCCTGGGAAAAAGCCAAAGCCTTTGACGGCTCGGCAGCCGTTTCCAAATTTTTCTCTTTGGAATCTTTGGGTAAGGACATTCAAAACATCGACTTCCACCTTGATATCAATGGTAAGACGGTCCAACAAGGTAATACAAATAATATGCTATTCCCTGTAAACGAGATTATTAGCCATGTTTCTAAGTATTTCACACTCAAGACTGGAGATCTCATTTTTACTGGAACTCCAGCTGGTGTTGGTCCCGTAAAACGCAACGATTTGTTGGAACTTTATCTAGAAGGAAAACGGGTCTTTTATTTCAACGTGAAATAATTCACTCTCCCAACCCTTTCGTTAACGCATTTTAATTGCACTTTTCTCTGGTGTCAGGTCGGGCGCATCCCCATTTTTATATATTTGTAACTACCCATGTTGTACGTTAACACAAACGCATAAAGAATGAAGAAAAGCTTACTAGCTGTACTTTTTGTAGCCCTCGCTTCCCCAGCAGTTTTTGGGCAATTCGCACCACCGATCGATACGGTTTTCACAGAAAATTTTGACGGCACCCTCGGGGCCGACTCTATCGCTGCGAATTATAATACAGATTCCTCCAACGCCACTAGATCTTGGAACGACACCACCTACCTTAAAACAACCGGCGGAATGTCTTTCCATACGCAGATTTATTCTAGTGATTCCATCATTTTTGAAACAGACGCTTTCTCGACCATCACTTACACAAACGTTCGATTCACTTTCGACCAAATTTGTAAGATACGATACATACAAAAAGCCTACATCCAGATGTCTAAGGATAATGGACAAACTTGGGTGAATCTAACCGGTACGCATTATCAAGGAGAAAGTCCTCAATTTAGCTCTCAAGGATGGTTTAACGAACTTTCCTACCCATCGGCGTTACTCTCGCCGTATTGGCAGGGACCGACCATTGGGAATTCGAATACTGGTAGCACACCAACCTCTGCATGGTGGGCACGTGAGACTTTTGATTTGAGTGCATACTTGGGTGATTACGATAACACCAACTCACAATACGGATATGCACAATGTAAAATCCGCTTTGTGATGACCAACAAAACAGGTACTCCTTCACCGGCTTCATTGGCCGGATGGTTTGTAGATAACCTCATGGTGGAAGGTGCGCCCTGTGAATTGGAACCACCAACCCTTGATTGGATTAACGTTAGCGGTCAAGCAAAACCAAATGGCGCTCGCTACATGCCTTCACAAGATGTCCGTGTAAAGGGTAAAGACAACGTCGGGGTAGATAGTATGCGTATATATTTCCGTCGTTATGACTTCAGCGGTTCGGGCTGGGGAGCATGGACGGACTCACTTATGACTTCATCATTCTCTTCAAACTGTCCGGATTCTTCTCAATACACCTATACCTTTAACAATATTGGGGTGAGCGATACCATAGAGTGGTATGTACGCATTTTTGATTGTGCTTGTCCGAACGTGGTACGCGATCCATTAGAAACAGCCACCAATACCTCTTACAAATTTTGGCGTGATGCAGCCCTCCCTCCTATTTGTGGCACGACTACGGGTAGTTCATTCCCTTATTCAACGTTACTTCCATTAGAAGAGAATTTTGAAGATTCGCAGTATTGGGTGGCCGGTTCCGGTAATGGGGCTACCGGAGTTTCACACCGCGGTAACTTCCCGGAGCAAAACCCACCCAATGGTAAAAACTGGAAAGTTATACCTAACGAAAATACCGTAGGATTCGCTTGGGCAATTCGTACGGGTTCTACTTCTACTAATCTGACCGGTCCGGATGGAGACGCCTCTCCCAACGGTAACGGAAAATATGTTTATACAGAAGCCGAACAAGGTTCGAGTAATGATAAGGCACACATGATTACGCCTTGTTTGGACTTAAGGAATTACAACTGTGCAATCTTGGAGTTTGATTACCACATGTACGGCGCGCACATTGATTTCATGGCCATCACTGCAGATACAGGCTTCAACTCTTCTGCATATACCGGTCTCGCCCGTATTGATGGGCAACAACAATCTAAGTCATCTGATCCCTACAAGACTTTCTCGGTCGCTTTGAATAAAATTACAGGAGATTACGTACGCTTGCGTTTCTCTGTTAATCGTGGAAATGCTTTGAAGGGTGATGTTGCCATTGACAACATTCGTATTTACGAACCGGAACCATATGATGTGGCCCTTCGTGATGTGTTTAATCCAGAAAATGGTTATTGTTCTTACAGCAACAATGAATTGATTGATTTGTGGATTCAGAACAACGGTTGTAATAATCTGGATAGTGTTCCTGTGACTTGGGATTACGACTACACCAATACTTCTGGAACGACTACTAACGTAACCCATACTGAGTACATCACTCAGAAAACTTTGGAAACAGGGGATTCAACTTACTTTACCTTTGCGACTGGTCCTAATTTGAGTGGATATGGTGTATACGACATCCGGATCTATACAGAACAAGCTGGTGATTCGACCAATACAAATGATACCATCGGACCTATTCGCATTGTTCACGAAGAACCTCATAGTACCTTTCCTTATATCCTTGACTTTGATGGTGCTGGAACTATTCCAGGTGCCAATACGGCAGCGAATCCAGGTTCATTCCCAACCACAGTATTTACTCCGGTACCTTCTAGTAACTCTGGTGCGTTTGCCTTTATGGTAGGTACTAAATGGACTCCAACTGTGGGCTCAGGTCCTATCGGCGATGCTACAGGGCAAGGAAATTACTTAGTCACTGAAGGGGATTATGGTACTAGCCCGGCTTCGGCAACTTTGGTTTCTAAATGTTTAGATTTATCCGGTATGACCAAGCCGGTACTCCAATTCCGTCACCACATGTATGGCTCAGATATAGGCGCAATACGCGTTCAATGGATTAAGGACGGTGAAAACTCTTGGACTAATCCCATGACTCCATATATTACCACTCTAACAGATGAGAAAGATAGCTGGTCATTTTACGAATTGGATTTGGGCAACGGAGGTGATTTGGTAAAACTGCGTTTCATTGCTCAGAAATCCGGATCCGGTGTAGCCGCAGATATCGCATTTGATGATATCGTTATCTATGACAAAGCCAGCACAGATGTAGGAATAATCGACATTGAAAACCCTGTCAATCGAATCAACCTTGTGGGAGGACCTGCCCAAAAGAAAGCGGAATTCAAGATCCGCAACTTTGGTAAAAATGCGCAATCCAATATTCCTATCTACTACACTGTAACTCCACGCTGTGGTGCCAATGCTGGGATCAGCACTACATATAATTTCACCTATTCTTCTTCTGTATCATCTGGTCAAACGGCCATTTGTACGGATAACACAAATACGGTCAATTGGCCTGTGGGATCTTTCGAGGTATATGCTTGGACTGATAAAAGTGGTGATAACAGTACTTGGAACGACAGCATATTTACGAAATCTGCTGGCTGGCCTGAATTATACATACAAACTGGATTCGCAGATGATTTTGAATCATGTAACAGCGGCGATTCTTCTGGATTCTTTGTGGCAGGTGACTTGAACCTATGGGAAGTAGACGGAATTAATGCCTTAAACAGTAATAATGGATACGCATCTCGACCAAATCAAAATACCCCCGGTAATTTAGATGAGTACCTCTATTTCCCTCGCTTTATTGGTTTTGATACCATTGCAGGGGCGGAGCTTAAATTAACTCACGATATTGACCTAGGGACAGGTGACCAAGCTGTTATCGAATGGCAAGGTGGCGGAACGTGGAATAACTTAGGATTTTGGGATCCGCAGAATGTTGTCAGCACCAACTGGTATAATACTGGTACTGCCGGTCTAGGTGATGCTTGGGTAGGAAATATAGGTACACAAAATTCTGTTTGGCCACTAGCAGCTTGGAATTTCTCACAAGCTCCATTAATTTTGAGAGCTCGTCTAAAGACGGCCTCTGGTAACAAGGACGGCTGGAACATTGATAAAGTAGAGGTTTATATTCCCCCACAAAACAGCGCCGCTCCTATTGAAGTTACAACAGTGGAGTACTTGCCGGTACCGGACCAAAACAATCACCTAAAAGTTCTTATTAAGAATACCGGCGCTAAAATTTTGGATAGTTGTTTGGTTCAATTCTCCACAGACGGGGGTAATACCTGGTCCAATAATGAACGAGTGGTATTCTCTCCACCACTTATTCCTCGTAAATCCGCTTGGTATGAGTTCGATCAAGATTGGATCAACCCAACTAGTGGTGTCCACAATGTTTGTGTACGTACTTCTCGTCCAGATAACAAGCCAGATGCTGATCCTTCAGATGATCAAATCTGTGCTGACATTACAGTACTCGATAAGATAAATATGTCTGTAGACAGTAGTTACTGTAACAACTTTGAAGATCCTTCCCTCGCACCGTGGTTGACACTCAATCCATTCGTGAAAGATGGTTTGACTTCATGGGAAGAGGGTACTCCTGCCATGGCACCATTAGTAGGTGCGTTCTCAGGTAGCAATGCTTGGATGACTGATCTAGACTCAAACTACAAGAAGCGTGATTCTTCTGCCCTATACACTCCAGTATTCGCATTGGACTCAGGGCAAATTTACACCTATGAGTTCATGCACGCCTTCTCTTCAGAGATTTATCACGATGGGGGTACGGTAGATGTAACCTTTGACGGTGGTATCTCATGGCACACGGTTGGTACGAATCTCTTTGGCGCGACTTGGTTCAATACAAGTTTCGTGACCGCATTGGATATCTATAAACCAGGATGGACCGGTTTGAGCAACGGTTGGCAGCAAGCCAAGATCAATGTACAAGTGGATACTGCACGTAATGCCATCTTCCGGTTTAGATTCGGTTCTGACGAAACCATTAATAAAGCAGGATGGGCCATTGATGACTTCTGTTTCTTCAAGACCGACGAAACTGACAAGATTTACGTTATAGGACAAGAAGAGCTAGAATCTCACATCGGAGTAGGGAACATTCATCCTAACCCAACTACCGGCTATGCACAGTTACCAGTGAGCTTCCAAAGCCCTGCGTATATAACCATTTCTATTCGCAATACTCAGGGCCAGATAATTGAGACGCGTACCGTACATGGTAATGAGGGAATTCAAACTTTCACCTTGGATACGCAAAGCTGGGCAAGCGGTATGTACCTTGTTGAGACAGTAACTCCTCTCGGTACAGATACTCAAAGATTGATCGTCGAGTAAAAGGCATCAGAATATAGATATTTTTTTCACCCTCGCAGTGTTTTAGGACCTGTGGGGGTGTTTTTTTGACTAATTCCAGCAGAAAAATTGGCAGAAAAATCGCTTTATATGCGTCAAAGTTTCCGCTAAGGCTCTGGTTTTCAGTCAAGGTGTCCCATTTTCGTTTGCCCATTTTTCATTGGCACATCCTTTGACCGAAAAACATCGGAACGCAAACCCTATTGTTATGAACATAGAAAAATTCACAACAAAGAGTCAGAGCATTATTGCAAAAGCTCAATTCTTAGCTACTGACAAACAACACACACAGGTGGAATCTATTCACCTATTATTGGCTTTACACAAAGAAGATCAAAACATGCTACCTTTTGTGGCACAGCAGGGCGAGATACAATCGGAAAGATTACGTACTGCTCTCGAAGCCGCTTATGAAGGCCTACCCACCTCTTCTAGCGCTGCAGAAACCTACATGGGTAGAGATGCTGCCTATGTGCTGCAAAAGGCCGTTCAAAAGGCCGAGGGTATGAAGGATGATTTTGTAGCCACCGAACACCTCTTGCTCGCCTTGCTCGAAGACAAGGGCGGTGCCGGTAAAATGTTGAATGACGCCGGGTTCACTATTAAACTCGTTGAAAGTGCAATCGACAGTCTGCGTAAAGGGCGCCATGCCAATAGCTCAGGTGCCGAGAACACCTACAACAGCTTGGATAAATACGCCAAGAACCTCAACAAGATGGCCGAGGAAGGAAAACTCGACCCAGTCATAGGCCGTGGCGATGAGATTCGTCGAGTACTCCAAATCCTTTCTCGACGTACCAAGAACAACCCCATCCTCGTTGGAGAGCCTGGTGTAGGAAAAACAGC
>DMCR01000027.1:0-338 GCA_003445735.1 Cryomorphaceae bacterium | reverse complement strand
GCCATCGCCGAAGGCTTGGCCCAACGCATTCTCAGTGGCGATGCGCCTGAAAACCTCAAAGACAAAACCGTGTATAGTCTGGATATGGGGGCTTTGATTGCTGGGGCGAAGTACAAGGGTGAATTCGAGGAGCGCTTGAAAGCCGTGGTCAAGGAAGTTACCAGCAGCGATGGCAACATCTTACTATTTATCGACGAGATACACACCTTAGTAGGTGCGGGCAAGAGCGAAGGTGCGATGGATGCGGCTAATATCCTCAAGCCGGCATTAGCCCGTGGCGAGCTTAGAGCTATCGGTGCCACTACCCTAGACGAATTTCAAAAGTATTTTGAAAAGGA
>DMCR01000119.1 GCA_003445735.1 Cryomorphaceae bacterium | reverse complement strand
AAAGGTTCTATTCTAGGACTTTAACCCAATTTTACTGGTAATCTCAGCCCATCATATGCGATGTGTATTCCATCTGGCAGCTGAGCTTCAGTTTGCTCGTGTGTACCCATGTGATGGCTCAAATGAATCAAGTAGGTGTAGTCGGCATCAATTATCTTTGCCCATTCTACGGCCTCCTCGAGTGTACAATGACTCTGATGGGGATTATGATGCAAGGCATCGAACACCAAGGTCTTCAATCCCTGTAGTTTTTCAATAGAGGTATCCGGTACTGTTTTCACATCGGTTAAATAACCCATATCCCCTATCCTGTAGCCTAAAATGGGAAGTTGACCGTGGTTTACCGGGATGGGTTGAACATCCACATTTCCGATAGTAAGGGTGTCCAATTCATCAATAGAGTGTACATCAAATTTTGGAGCACCAGGATAAGGCTGCTCCTCGAAGGCGTAATGGAAGGCTTTCTTAATTCTTGCAATTACTCGTTCTTGGCCGAACAAGGGCATAGCTTTTTTGGTCCTGAATATCATAGGGCGAACATCGTCAAGACCCGCGATATGATCTTGGTGCTCGTGCGTGAAGAGTACAGCATCTACTTGGTGCAATCCTTCACGCAACATCTGGGTCCTAAAATCTGGTCCAGTATCTATCTGAATACCTAATCCATTAAAAGCGAAATGAACCGAGGATCGCGAACGTTTATCTCTTGGGTCCTCACTGCGACATACTTCACATTCACAGCCTATGACAGGAATACCTTGAGAGGTTCCCGTACCTAAGAATATCAATTCACCGTTTTGGTCCATTTATTGCTCGGAATTAACCCGTAATCTTCTTCAGAGATACCTGAGGAAGCCTTATTTTTGTTATATCAACTACCTATCAGACAAAGTATGAAGGACCGCGTCATTCTTACTACCGCCCAAAAGGCTCTCAAAATTAACCTAAACTCGCATATCTACGGGATATTCGCAGAAATAGGTGCCGGGCAAGAAACAGTTCGTGAATTTTTTAGAGCGGGGGCAGCCTCGGGAACCATTGCCAAAGCAATGAGTGCCTACGACAAGGCCTTCTCTGACGATATCTATGGCATTGAAGAAGATCGTCGCTATGTCACCGAAAGCAGATTGAGAAAGATGCTTAAGCATGAGTATAATCTCATTGAAAAGCGCCTAGATCGAAACGATCACCCAGAGAAAACCTACTTCGCCTATGCCAATACGGTGGCCACAATTAACTTCGCCAAAACCTTTAAGGGACACGGCTGGATGGGTATTCGCTTCCAAACGGCACCAACGAAAGGCACGAATGATATCATTATTCACTTCAGACTCCATGAAAATGAGGCTAAGCACCAGCAGGAAACGGTCGGTCGTTTAGGAACCAACCTCATTTACGCTGCATACAACTCTTACGAGGATTGCAAGGAGTTCTTGAAAAGCTTGTACGACAATATCGACGGTTCGGCAATAGAGATTGATTTGGTAAATTTCTCGGGACCAGATTTTGAAGATGTTGATAATCGATTAATGTCGCTTCAACTAATTAAAAACGGCTACACAGATGCTGTGATCTTCGGCCCAGAAGGTAATAATCGTTTGCCTGCTGAATTACTCTATAAGAAGAATATCCTTACAATGCGTGGAAGGTTCCGACCGGTAACGAAGGTGAATATAGATATGATCAAGCGGGGTTACGAGGTGTTTGCCAGCGATAAGCGAGTGAATCCTGATAAGACCGTAGTCTTGTGGGAAATTACCTTGAATAACCTTTTGGCAGACGGAGAGATCGATGAACAAGATTTCTTGGACCGAGCAGAAATCCTTTGCAGCCTTGGACAGACAGTACTGATTTCGAATTACCAAGAATACTACAAACTAGTAGATTATTTTGGTCGATTCTCAAAGAAGCGGCAAGGATTGGTTTTGGGGGTAGATAATCTAAGTGAATTGTTCCAAGATAAATATTACCGTGATCTTCAAGGAGGCATATTGGAGGCCTTTGGGCGAATGTTTTCTAAGGATTTAAAGATTTTAGTATATCCATTCCTCGACAATTCAACATCCAACTTAAAGCGTAAGGAAGATATAGATGTTCATCCAAGGTTCCGCCCGATTATGGACTATCTATTTTTCCATAACCGTATTTTAGATATTGAAGAATATGATCAAAGTATTAGTAAGATATTCTCACATGAAGTTTTAGAAATGATTCGTAGTGGAAAAGACGGTTGGGAAGAGTGTCTGCCGAAATATGTAGATACCGTGATCAAAGACAAACAACTCTTCGGGTACAACACGGCTGAATAAGTTAAGCTAGCGCCTCCTTAAACCGCTCTAAGCAGCGCTCTCGCGCCCATTTGTGTTCTACAATAGGCTTGGGATAGAGATTTGTGTCTAGTTCTGGTACCCATTTTCTAATATACCTCTGGTCCTTGTCAAACTTCTCCATTTGAGAAGTAGGATTGAACACTCGGAAATAAGGCGCAGCATCTAATCCGGACCCACTGGCCCATTGCCACCCTCCAATGTTACTAGCTAAATCAAAATCCAATAATTTCTCTGCGAAGTAGCGCTCACCTAATCTCCAGTCAATAAGCAAATGCTTTGTTAGAAAACTAGCTACAATCATTCGAACACGATTGTGCATATAGCCCGTAGTGTTCAATTCTCGCATACCAGCATCAACAATTGGATATCC
>DMCR01000084.1 GCA_003445735.1 Cryomorphaceae bacterium | reverse complement strand
GTTGTCTGACCTAAACCAGCTTTTGTACACTGGTCTACTGCTTCATAAGTCAAAGTACCTGATTTACTCACAATACCTACGGTTCCCTTCTGGAAGATGAAGCCAGGCATAATACCCACTTTCGCTTCAGCAGCCGTCATTACACCTGGACAATTAGGACCAATCAACGTACAATCTTTGTCTTTCAAGTACTCCTTCACCTTAACCATATCCGCAACTGGAATACCTTCTGTGATACAAACAACTACTTTGATACCCGCTTGAGCAGCCTCCATAATGCCATCAGCAGCAAAGGCTGGTGGAATGAAGATGATAGAAGTGTCAGCACCCACTTTCGCAACGGCATCCTCTACTGTATTGAATACCGGCCGATCAAGATGGGTCATTCCTCCTTTTCCTGGAGTCACTCCACCTACTACGTTTGTGCCGTACTCAATCATCTGAGTGGCATGAAACGTACCTTCTTTGCCGGTAAAACCTTGGACAATAATCTTTGAGTCTTTGTTGACTAAAACGCTCATTGGAAATCGTTTTCTATGAATACTTGGCAAATGTACTAC
Source organism: Cryomorphaceae bacterium (assembly GCA_003445735.1). Lineage (GTDB taxonomy): Bacteria > Bacteroidota > Bacteroidia > Flavobacteriales > Schleiferiaceae > UBA10364. The sequence continues at coordinate 2,835 of DMCR01000084.1, read as the reverse complement.
CCAAGGCGCAATGGCTTTCCCTCCAATACAAATTTCTTTGCTCATTACTTATCAATGTATCTTTGCGCCATGCTGAGAGACGATATCATATGTGCATTATCCACGCCTCAAGGGGTGGGTGCGCTAGCGATTGTAAGAGTTAGTGGGGCGAATTCAGGAGCTATCCTCCCTCCCTATTTTAACTCGAAACGCGCCCAAAAATTGGGCCTAGAATCACACCGGGCCTATTTCGGGGATTACAGTATCGGAGGAGAGCACATCGATGAGGTCCTGATTACCTTCTTTGAGGAAGGCAAGAGCTTCACCGGCGAGGAAAGCTTTGAAATCAGCTGCCACGGCTCCCCATACATCGTCGCCCGCATCATGGAAAGCTTACTCGAATCCGGAGCTCGCCTGGCCGACCCTGGTGAATATACCATGCGCGCCTTCATGAACGGTCGCATGGACCTTGCCCAAGCAGAGGCTGTAGCAGATTTGATTAATGCAGAGAACAAAATAATGCACGATGTCGCCCTTCGCCAGCTAAAAGGGGGCTTCTCCAACGAAATCAAAGTCTTCAGAGAAGATTTGGTTCACTTTGCTTCCATGATTGAGTTAGAACTGGACTTTAGCGAGGAAGATGTGGAATTCGCATCACGGAAAGACTTGCTAGACATGCTTCATTCGCTGAAAATCAAGGTTAGCGCATTAATCGAAAGTTTCAAGCACGGAAATGCGCTCAAGAACGGTATTGCCACAGCCATCCTCGGTGCCCCAAACGCCGGTAAATCCACCTTATTAAATACCCTTCTCGGCGAAGACCGTGCCATAGTAAGCTCCATCGCTGGCACTACTCGAGATACCGTAGAAGATACCTTTAATTTCGGTGGTTTGACCTATAGATTAATTGACACTGCGGGTATTCGAGAGACGGAAGATTATGTAGAAAAAATTGGTATACAAAAGGCATTCGAACAAGCGGAAAAGGCGGATGTCATCTTCTACCTCATCGATGCCACTGCGCCTGAACAAGATTTGGAAGAACGGATTGCGCACCTTGAGCAAAGTGCGCCACAGGCAGAGCTGTTCTTGTGCATCAATAAATCCGATCAAGCTGATACATATACCATTCTCCAAAGGCTGGAGGGTTCTCGTCGTCAAATCTTTAAGATTGCTGCCAAAACTAAAGACGGTTTGGATGAACTTCTTGCAGCACTTAAAGCAGCCACCGCTTGGACCTCACACAGCGCTTCTCAAACCATTGTTACGAATGCTCGCCATGCCGATGCCTTACGTAGAACTGCATTAGCCTTGGACAAGAGTATAGAAGCAGTCAAACTAAGTATTCCTGGGGACTTATTGGCTCAGGACTTACGCTCAGCGCTAGACGGATTAGGCGAAATTACCGGGACTATTTCTACCGATGACCTATTGACCAACATCTTCAGTAAGTTTTGTATCGGAAAGTAAAAAACCCCTTCAATTAATCGCCTGAAGGGGTTCCACACAATTTCGTTTGAGTTAATCAAACAATCGCTTCTTTGTAGAAGCATTCCACCCCATAGAAAGGCCAAATCTGTATGAAGTGCCATCCTTTGGAGGAATAAAATATACATTAATTGGGAAGTTCATCTCCCCGCTTTTTATTGTTTTACCTACAGAGAATACTAATGCTGTACTTACACTGTATTCCCCGCGAGAATCAAGCTTACCATTCAATGTTCTCGTAACATCTATGGTTGGACCAAATGCCAATTCCCAACCGCTATTATTGTTACGTAAACCATTTAAAATGGTTACGTTAGGGACAAATCGGTTAGATTCTAAACCGCTCACAAGAGGGATAAACTCGGCCAATGCTTGCCAATTCCCTGTTGTGATATATGCTTTTTCAAACTGGTAACCGAACTGAGACATCAATGGAATAGCTTGATCAAATCCACCTTCAGCCGCAGTAGCTGCCAATATATCGGCATTTTCTCCTATTACAAAGCCAAAGCCCATCCGTGGTCCCTCAGCCACAATAGTGCGATCAAAAGGATTGTTCAAGATATTCTCATAATCATTGGCGACCGTGACTCGGCGAACCAATTCCGGATCATTTTCTAGACCCATCATGTCTTTCAGGGTAAGTTCAGCCATAAGGAGGTCGTTCTTGGGTACGTCGACATAGTTTCGATTAGCGCTATTCACAAAAGATCCTTTGGCAACGTCGAACAACCTTACAGTAGTACTTACTTTTTCTCCGAGTAAGTTCATGGAGCCGGTAAGAATATAATCTACTTCAAGCTTCTCCCCTAGCTCTTTCAAACATATTCTAGAGAAACAACCAGTAAAATCGATGCCATCACGTTCAGAGATATACTCTACATCATAATTGTCTATCACTTCATAACCTTCCATGTTAATCATCTCCAAGGTCAACTTTTGAATGATCTGATGGCGGGCCACTTCATCATAACCTCTTGTATCGAAGTCTAAAACTGCCACGGATGGAGTCTTTTGTGCGAACAATGCTATAGTCAACATTGTAAGAGTGGTGGTCAGTTTGATTTTCATAATAAATTGTGTTTTGATTATGGTGCTAAGTACCTGTAATCTCTAGTTGCGCACAATCCTAAAAAATCTCGATATAAGTTCATTTAATCCTTTTTTTTTTACATTTTTCTGAAATAATTCTATAATTGATTCATTTATGGAGCATTAATTTCAAAAACGACTCACATACCATTGATACTAACTTTAAGGATCCTATTACATTACTATAGGTCCAAAGAATTTTGGTGTGTCAAGATGCACTATAATCTTGTCCTTTTCGAACTCGGTGCCATACAATCCAAGCGAAAGTGGCATTAA
>DMCR01000063.1 GCA_003445735.1 Cryomorphaceae bacterium | reverse complement strand
TAACTTCGTTTTGATAGCTCTCTGCGCTTTTGTTCTCCCAAAAGTCAAGTGCAACTTGGCCAAATTCACCCCAGAAATCCTCTACTTTTAAGGATTCTTCCTTGGCAAATCCTTCAGCTTCCCAACTAAATCCGCGCAAAATCAAATCACTTTGATCCAACGTTGTAGAACGGTAGCGCAGTGCTTTAGGAGTTGCACCGGGAAATTGGACAATCATGTACAGCATTAGCGGCGTTGTTTGACAAAGTTCAATAACTTCACAACGGAAATGAGCTCCCCTTGTTCGTTTTCAACTCTAATCTGGAAAAGGTGTGAGGTACGCCCCTTGTGCAAGCACTCGGCTATTGCAATCAGCATTCCAGTGCGCGCGCTTTTCACGTGATTCGCACTGATTTCAAGGCCTACAGCCGCTTCCTTCGAAGGGTCAATCAACATTTGAGAGGCTGCGGACCCTACAGATTCTGCCAAGGCAACGGTAGCCCCACCGTGCAAGATTTGCATCGGCTGATATACTCTTTTATCCACCGGCATGGTAGCGACCAATTTTCCTGTGGCAGGATCGGCATCTACGTATGTGATGTTCAAGGTTTCCATCAACGTTCCCTTGCAGGCAGCGTTGAATTTTTGGAGGACCGTGTCCTTATTTAATGAGGTATTCATTACATGCAAAAATAGTATCCTTTTGGGTGGTTGGAAAATCGAAGGAAAAAAAAGCCTAATTCCCCGATAACCGAGTTAAATTTGCGCTTTTGTAACCTTAGGAAAGCAAAGGATAAAAATGATTACTGTAACGTTTCCAGACGGCAACCAAAGAACCTACGACGAAGGAACAACGGCCATGGACGTGGCGATGAGCATTTCTCATGGACTGGCACGCAATATTCTATCGGGCACCTACGATGGCCAAACCATCGAATTGAACGATCCTTTGATCACGGACGGTACGTTGCAGTTCTTCACTTGGAATGACGATGGCGGTAAGAAGGCGTTCTGGCACAGTTCAGCGCACGTCCTAGCGCAGGCCATCCTGCACTTCTACCCTGAAGCAAAGCTAACCATTGGTCCGGCCATAGAAAAAGGATTCTACTACGACGTAGACTTTGGCGATGAAATGATTTCTGAAAAGGATTTCGAGAAAATCGAAAAGCAAATGATGGAATTTGCCCGTCAGAAATTCGAATTCAAGTTGCGAGCGGTAACCAAAGCGGAAGCGCTAGAAGCCTACAAGAACAATCCTTACAAAACAGAAATCATTGAAAACCTAGAGGACGGCACAATCACTTTCTGTGATCATGCTGACTTCACAGATTTATGCCGCGGTGGGCACATTCCACACACTGGATACATCAAAGCGGTGAAAATTATGAACGTAGCCGGTGCCTATTGGCGCGGTGATGAGAATAAGCCACAGTTGACGCGTGTCTATGGCGTGAGTTTTATGAAAGCTGCCGAACTTAAGGAGTACCTAGAGTTGTTGGAGGAAGCGAAAAAACGCGACCACAGAAAACTAGGTAAGGAACTTGAACTATTCACCTTTAGCCAGCGCGTAGGTCAAGGTTTGCCATTGTGGTTGCCAAAGGGTGCAATGCTCCGTGAACGCTTGGAAAACTTCCTCAAGCGTGCGCAGAATAAAGCAGGCTATAGCCCTGTGATTACCCCGCACATTGGAAATAAGGAATTATACGTTTGTTCCGGTCACTACTCGAAATACGGCAAAGACAGCTTCCAACCCATTCACACTCCGGAAGAGGGCGAAGAGTACTTGCTCAAGCCGATGAACTGTCCCCACCACTGCGAATTGTACAAGGCGACGCCAAAATCGTACAAGGATCTTCCCGTGCGCTTCGCAGAATTCGGCACTGTCTACCGTTACGAACAGAGTGGTGAATTGCATGGATTGACACGCGTTCGTGGTTTTACGCAGGACGATGCACATATTTTCTGTACGCCGGACCAATTAAAAGACGAGTTTAAAAACGTCATCGACTTGGTACTTTATATCTTCAAAACACTGGACTTCAAAGACTACACCGCACAGGTAAGTCTGCGCGATCCAGAAAAGCCGGAGAAGTACATCGGTTCCGATGAAAACTGGGTGAAGGCAGAGGCAGCCATTATTGAGGCAGCCGACGAAAAAGGTTTAAACACTGCAGTGGAATACGGCGAGGCCGCCTTCTACGGACCAAAGCTCGACTTCATGGTCAAGGATGCTCTTGGCCGCAGCTGGCAGCTCGGAACCATCCAGGTCGATTATAACCTGCCCGAGCGTTTTGAACTAGAATACAAAGGCAGCGACAACCAAGAGCACCGCCCAGTGATGATTCACCGTGCACCATTCGGTTCGATGGAACGCTTTGTTGCAGTGCTATTAGAGCACTGTGGTGGAAACTTCCCGTTATGGTTAACACCAGAGCAAGTGAAGATTTTACCTGTGAGCGACAAATACAATGACTACGCTAAAGAAGTGGCCCAATTCCTAGAAATTTCCGATATTCGCGCCCTCGTCGATGAGCGTAATGAAAAGATTGGCAGGAAGATACGCGATGCAGAAGTGTCGAAAACACCATTCATGTTGATCGTCGGCGAAAAGGAAGTGGACAGCGGTCAGTTGAGCGTTCGTCGTCACGGTCAAGGAGATCAAGGCGCCATGTCCAAGGAAAAATTTATAAAATTGATTGCGGACGAGGTCTCGCAATTAATTGAATAAAAGAGGTTTAATTAAACAAGAATTACACTGAGAAGAGGTAAAAGAAAGGCGCCAAAAGAAAAATTGGCCGCAAACCACAGAATCAATGACAAGATCCGGGTACCAAAAATCCGACTCGTTGGTGATAATGTTGAGCAAGGTGTCTACAACACCGGAGATGCTTTGAGCATGGCAGACGATATGGTTTTGGATTTGGTCGAGATTTCACCAAATGCTGACCCACCGGTTTGTAAAATCATTGATTACAGCAAATTCATGTACGAGCAGCGTAAAAAGCAGAAAGAGCTAGCAGCTAAGGCAGTGAAGGTGGTAATAAAAGAAATTCGTTTCGGCCCTAATACCTCAGACCACGATTATGAATTTAAGAAGAAGCATGCCATTGAGTTTTTGCAAAGTGGCGCCAAGGTAAAGGCCTTTGTTTTCTTCCGCGGACGATCGATTGTGTACAAAGACAAAGGAGAGATTTTGCTCCTGCGTTTAGCTCAAGATCTTGAAGAATATGGCAAGGTAGAACATATGCCTTCTATGGACGGTAAGAAGATGAATCTTACCATCGCACCAAAAAAGTAAGTAACTCCAATAAATAACAGTTGAATCATGCCAAAAATGAAGACCAAATCCAGTGCTAAAAAGCGTTTCAAGCTTACTGGCTCTGGTAAAATCAAAAGAAAGCACGCTTT
>DMCR01000175.1 GCA_003445735.1 Cryomorphaceae bacterium | reverse complement strand
GGCCAATTCCAATGCCCGTGCATCATCAAAAACCTGAACTCCAGGCCCAAAGGCCTGGCTCACGTTCTCCTTGCTTAGTGGTGGCAACTTCTTATGTGCCACTGCGGCAGGGCTATAATAAACCCAGGCCTCATCAGCATCGTCCATAACCCCGTGGTACTGAGGCAAAAACTCTGGATTCAAACTGCTAAACGTATGCAATTCCAACACCACGCGTACCTCCCCAAACTGCTCTTTTAAAGCCTTCACGGAAGCACCCACCTTAGAGGGGGCATGTGCAAAGTCGCGGAACACTTTAGTCTGCGTCCCCTCAAGAAACACTTCCATTCGGTTCTGCGCTCCAGTGAAGCTAATGATTGCATCATAAAACTCCTCCTCCTGAACACCCATCTCGAGGCACAACCAACGTGCAGCTTCCATATTACTGAGATTATGCTCGCCAAAAACTTGGAGCGGCATCATGCCCTCGGGCGTCTCAATAAAGGTCTGCCCATCAACAATCTCATAATTTGGCAAAGAATAGGCAAAGTGCTTGACCGTTGCACTCGAGGATTCCACTACTTCTTTGAGCACCGCATCGCGCTCGTTATAAATGACTGCACCACCGGCCTCGATAGTGTCGAGGTACAAACGGAACTGATCCACATAATCTTCGAACGTGGGAAACACATTGATGTGATCCCAAGCGATACCCGTAATGGCCGTAATATTCGGCTTGTACAAATGAAATTTCGGACGACGGTCAATGGGCGAACTCAAATATTCATCCCCCTCCATCAGCATGAACTCAGAGCCACGCTCTAACTCCACCATGCAATCGAACCCAGCCAATTGCGCACCGACCATATAATTCAAAGGCTGGCCCACATGATTCATAACGTGTAACACCATCGCTGTAGTTGTAGTCTTACCATGAGATCCAGCAATAACCACACGTGTCATGTCCTTGCTGACCTCATGCAAAAACTCAGGATAGCTGTAAATACTAAGGCCCAATTCCTGCGCTCGCGCCAACTCTGGATTATCCTTACGAGCATGCATACCCAAAATGATGGCATCCAACCCTTCATGCACGCGATCTGGAAACCAACCTTCCTGAGCTGGGAGCAGACCTTTTAATTCGAGCCGACCGCGGGAAGGCTCAAAGATCTGATCGTCCGAGCCGGTAACTGTATGACCAGCCAGTTGCAATGCGATAGCGAGGTTGTGCATGGCACTTCCTCCAATGGCTATGAAGTGAATATTCATGAATTATTCTTCAAATCTTAGGTTACCAAATCTAATCTTAGAGCCACGGAGCGATAACAAAATGGCACCATCGTTTCCATCATTTGCTAACCTCGAGGAGCGTGGCGCTACGCGGAATTTCTGACGTTTATTCTTGTTCAGTACGCGGTAGTTCAGCGACGTATCGTGTCCAAGGGTCACCATGACCAAGTTGCCTGCCTTAGCATTTCTGATCGGACGGAGGCGTTTCTTGCCCCAACGCTTGACGTTTCCGCGGTGGTCATTGTAGATAAAGTGAAGGCCGTCATCATTCATGAGGAAGGTGTAGCCGAGATAATATCCACCGTCGTTCATAGAGTTTTGCTCTTTCGGAATATGGGCATACCAATCCACATCGCCTTCTTTATTTATACTTAAGACTATGATATCGCGATAGTAGTAATAGTAGTTTGTAGTCGTGGTTCCACGGCCGGTTTGGACGGTACGCACGATGAGTTCATAATCCTCAGCCACGACATAGGCGCCGCCATCGGGACGCGAAACGAATTGGCGGAAGACGAAATTTTTGCGGATTCCTCTACCTCGCTTGGCGCGGAGCCTGGAGAATTGAGCCACAAATTCGGTAGAGAAAGGATTGAGGTTGGAGTGTACGACTTCGCCGGCGATTTGGTCGAAGGCCAAGTACAAGGCACCGTCCATATCCCATGAATTGCGGCGGCCATAGAATCCTGAGATTGCCATTTCATCATCTGTGATATTACATTCGATGCCCAAACTGTGTACGCGCACGTTTTGAAGGCCTAAATCAAATTCGATAATTTCGTTCTTTTCTCCGGATCCAATTTTCATCAACTTATAGTCGAGATCACGATTGTTGCTGAAGGTCAAGTTCGGTGAACGATCGAAATAACTCAAGATGAACACATCACCCGCATTGCTGACCTCAAAGTCCATGATGCCGAAGTTGCGGTCTTGGTAGACCAGTTCCACGTCGGCATTCCAAAGCTCATTCAACGACGGATCAAATACACGAACGTAGAAGTTCTCTGCCTGCTGGCGCTCGTAAGGCGGGTTAGTGAAGATCGCAATCTTGGAGCGGTCCTTTGATAATTGGACAGCGAACTCCCCTCTATTTCTGAAGCGACTGTCCAACACCTCTATCACCTTTATTTCTCCTAGGTTCGCCTGAGCATCCAAGGTACGGCAGAGTAAGTAACGTATATCTGCTGTCCTGTCGTAGCTCTCGTAAAACAAGTACTGTAAATCACCTATGATTAAGCTGGTTTTAAAATCCACACGACGGCCGTTCCATTCCCATCTTGGATTCTTCAGCAACCATTGCTCGCTGAGGTCGTAACGATTGTAGTACGCGAAATATTCGTCTCTATTGCCCGCAATCAGACTCAATGCACTGCCGCGATAGGTATAGAAACCGTTATCCCCTACCTGAAGGAGCCGGTCAAATTTGGCATTGCGAACATTGTACTCTGGACTCCACTCCAAAACAGGAAAAGAGCCTTGTCCAACCGCCATTGCAGAAAAAAAAATGGCCGTGATCGCCAACATTCTACCTTTTTGGGGCGTTTTCATAGGAAGATTGTATTGTTTTCGTAAATTTTGGAAGTGATAGTCAAGATACATCACCCCTCCCTAGAACAACGCATATGAAACGATTTATTTATACGTTGACCATTCTAATTTGCACGAGCCTTTGGGCCGATGCACAAAGCGTGATTGTTCGCAAGCGTAACCTCGACGTCAGTGGTGCAGGGCAAATAAATACGCTGTCCTCGCCTGCGATGGGCAGCAACATGAATCCTAGCGCGTATTACAGCCGCTACAATCACGCATTGAAATTATCGCCAACAGCACTCATTGCGGGCGATATTCCGCTTTCTTATGAGCACAAGCTTACGGATTATTTGAGCCTCGAAGGAGGTTTGGGAATCACTACTTTCAACATGACCGAAGAGTTGATCCGCGGGTACAGCCTGCGTCAAGACGGACAAACTTTGAGCAAGCTTGGCTATAGCGCTACCTTCAACGCTAAATTTTTCCCAGAGGGTAATGCCTTCCAAGACGGGTATTACATCGCCTTTAATTTCAATCATCGCAACTACGCCCAAGATTTCTATATTACTGATCCTTTTTCAGGTATTGATACGACTGTTAATGAAGGGTTTAGCTGGAATGACTTTGGTTTCACAATGGGCTACCAGAGCAGACCTTCAGAGCGCATGATCTTGGATTGGTTCATCGGCGCCGCCATTCGCAACAAGAGCAGAAGCACTTCAGAATACGTCGAAGCTTTTGACCCTATTACAGGAATTTTCACGGGTCAATATGAACTTATCGATCGCAGTAATGCAACCCCAGCCATCCTCGGTGGCGTGAGAATCAGCATTCTCTTTAGATAGCCCCACAGGGCAAATTAAAATACAAAAAACGCGGCCCTGGGGCCGCATTTTTTGATCGATAAAATTTTTCTTATTCCACTCTGATATTAAAGGATCCTGGGAGTTGATTGCTCAATTTCACGGCGATATCGTAATCATCCGCCATGGTGTGGGTCATGCTCTCAGTTTCAAGGGACATGCGTTGAATTAATTGATCCAAATCAAATTCAAGAATCAAATGGTCTCCCTCTTTGATAGCTCCAGCCAACTGAACAGAGAGGTCTACACAACGGTATAACTCGTCCTTACCTGTATGCCATGCCAAAAGGATATCGTCCGTACCCAACGTACCGGAGGGGTTTGAGCGTCCGTCTATGCGTAAGAATCTGTACTTCGTAGCCCATGACCAATACATATCATTGGCGCTAGAGAGCGGATGTCCCACATCGAAAGAGGTAGGATCCATGGCATTATTCAAGGAATCCACACCCACGCAAAAGCTCAATGTACTAGCTTTCTTATCCAAGCTCCACTCATAGTTCATGGTGGTGCTGTCCTCTGCATTACAGAATATAACCTCTTCGACCAATTGATCCCCAATTTGTAGGTCAGACAAATAGAAATAAAACTTTTCGAACTTAACTGAGGTATCCCCTTTGTAGACAGTTTCGCCCACCGCATAGAGAGCATCGTTATAGGTAAGTCGCACCTCCATAGAAACGGTAGAATCGCCATTTCCACAAGATGCCAGTAATAGGGTCGTTAGAAAAGTAAGAACTAGGTTAGGCGGGTATTTCATAATCCTGCTTATAATTCAAACACAAACTCACTGATTACGTTATCGCGTAAGATTTTAGCGTTGTTATAGTCGGTACCATCTGCAGGGTCGCAGTTAATGACCGGATTTTGACTTGGCGTAAGGCCCAAGAAGAGCTTTTCTACATCCAAGTTGATCACAAAGAATACGTCCTTGTTATTGGCAACACTAAAGTTGCGCTTCTCGTTTATATTCACCACCAAATCCGGTGTGGCAAAACGCCAAACAAAGGTTGATTGAGGGGTCGTAAAAACTGTATCAGCTGGATCAAAGATACCACCCTCTATCTGGAAGAAGCTGTGACCTATATCGCTTCCGTTCCATACAGCACCGCTTTTCAATGGGTTACCATCTTCCAGACTTTCCGGTGCTGCATAGGCACGTGCTGAATCTAAACCGATCATGTAGTTCATCGAACCATTGTAAGATCCCCGGGGTAAGTGAGCCAACTTAACTTCAGTGGTCGTGGTCACATCAATCATGGTAAGATCACTTTCCGTACGAATGGTATCGCTCTCATCATAGATAATGAATTCAGCACCGCTCAGTGTGGCGTAAATCTTATTGATTTTAATCATGTCCCCATTAATCTGGTAGACCCCAGACGTATCCAATAAATCACCATTGAAATACTTGTACATGCGGATGTAGATATTTCTATTGTCCAAGGCCGTAGGATCAACTACAGGAATAGATTTTTCGCATCCGAGCAAAACGCCCATAAGAATCGTAAAAATGGCTAATTTTTTCATTCGTCTTTTATTTTCAAAAACTCTGGAGCCTGTTCAATAGCTACCATGATTTGGTCTAACAATTTATCGTTTGCCTGCTCAAAATCAAGCACCAACGGATCTTTAAAGGTAACATTTAACAAGTTACCTGTGCTTTTAACGAACATACCCGTTTTATCAAAGGCTCGACGAAATCCATCGATAACCACAGGAATCACTACCGGCTGTAGCTCGCGAATGAGGTGT
>DMCR01000124.1 GCA_003445735.1 Cryomorphaceae bacterium | reverse complement strand
CTTTTTCGCCGATAAGGTGAATAGATTCAATGCCTCAGCCAATGTGCACGAGCATGATTTGGACCAATATCAAGCTTTTTTTAAGGGTGGGGAGGATGCCACGGTGAGGTTCGAGGCGACGGCGCATTATTTGTATGAAAAAGTGGCGCGTGAGCACTTTTCGAATTGGGCCCATAAACCAAAAGTGATATTCTTATTCCGCGAGCCATCGAAGCAGATGTACAGTCATTATAAGATGGAGCGCTACCGCACAAAGCGCATTGACATGCAGCTGTCGGAGTACATTCAGCGTCCACAAATCAACGACCATGTGGATTATGCAAAACATTTGAGGGCTTGGATGGATGCGATGCCTGAGGGGCAGGTTAGGTTCTGGGCTTTTGAAGATTTAATGTCGCGCAAGGAAGCGGTGATGAAGGAGATTGCGGAATATGTTGGGGTAGATCCAAATTTTTACGACGGGTTTGATTTCGAACACCGCAACGAAAGTGTGGCGATTAAGAGTGGGGCTTTACACCAATTGAGCCTAAAACTTCAACCTCTTATTCCACACGCTTTGCAACGTGCACTTCTTCCTATTTACATGAAGCTCAATAGCGGTGGTCGAGTCCAGGATGCGCCTGAAGATGCTGCAGTTTTGGCTTCATTCAAGAAAGATTGGTCTCACGTAGGCAAAGCATTACAGTCCCTCGACCCAAATTTCCCGGCCGATAGTTGGGCTTAATTTCCCGTGCATTTTCCTTCGCGTATTTATCGCATCTTTGTGGAAAACACCGAGATATGAACAAGCTATTCTGTTCCCTGGGATTGTTTTTGGCCTTGTGCGCCTTGCAAGCCCAACCCTTACCATACTACCAAGATGCCTACAATGAGGATGGTGAAGACCTTCGTGATGCTTTGTATGATATCATCAAGGTCCACACTAGGTTGCAATATTCTTCGAGTAGCACAGACACTTGGGATGTGCTCAAAGTCAGTGATAAGGACACTACGAATACAGATAATGTGTGCCTCATATACGCTGGTGTATCTGTCAATGGCCCTCAGGAGTATAACAATGGACAGGGGTGGAATCGTGAACACGTTTGGCCGCGCAGTTTAGGTGGATTCGGAACAAGTGCAGGAGTTGGTACGGATGTACATGCTTTAAAACCTTCTGATGGTGGATTGAATTCTTTGCGTTCGAATCACGAATATGATGACCTTGGCTCTGGAGGTTCCGCAGTGAATTATAATGGTTCACCAACTGGCAACCGTATAAATGCATCGGCTGGAATATTTGAACCTCGCGACAAGGTAAAGGGCGATTTGGCGCGTATCATTCTGTATATGGACTTGCGCTATGAGGGTGCAGGAAGTGAACCAGATTTAGTTGTACGAGAAAGCTTGAACTCTGGCGGCACTACTCACGCAGTACTCAGCACCTTGATTGCATGGCACTGGGCAGACCCTGTGGACAGTTTTGAGATGAACCGCAATAACGTAATCCACAACATGCAGGGTAACCGCAATCCGTTTATCGATCATCCAGAGCTAGTGCATTACATCTATGGCGACTCGATAAATGTGGCTTGGAACCCTTATATGGCTGTTGAGGAGCAGGGGCCAATTCAATTAAAAATTGGACCCAATCCCGCCGATTCGTTTTTGAACATTACCACAACCGAGGTCAACGATTTTCAAATCTTCACCCTCGGCAAACACCTCGTTGATGAGGGCACTCTAAAGGCCGGGGAGAATCGGATTCCGGTGGACCACCTTCCCGCCTCCACTTACTATATGATAGTCAGTGACCGGATGGAGAAAATTTTCATTCAGCATTAAAAAACAAAACCCCCGCGGCGCAGCCGCAGGGGTTTTTATTTCAGCGATTTTGCGCGCCCCTTATTGAAGCACTACGCGCAGGGTTTGTGTACTACCATCGGTCATTACTTTAACAAGATAAGTACCTGGCGAGGCCTTGAGGTCCATGTTAATCGTATTGCCCACGCCTTGTTCTACGGCAATTATTTCACCCACCATATTTACAATCTGTATAGTGTATTCTAGCTCTACACCCAATTCTACGGCAAACACACCAGTCGTCGGGTTAGGGTAGATGTTGCGCACGATGCTTTGCTCAGGCACATTAGAGTTTGGCGTTAGGTTACCTGGAGAACCCACATCACCTTCTAGTGAAGTATATGCTCCGTTGGTTCCATCTACCGCATCGCCTGTAAATGCACCAGTAGTATCAAACTCCACAGAGTATCCCGCTGTCGCACCAGAGTACAGAGAGTTAGTCAACGCTGCGCCTGTAGCGTCGTACAGGTAAACGCCATCACCATTCTGGCTCAAGCTTGGGAACGAACCGGTCAATTCATCGTTTGCGACGATAGTCACTGAACCCGGGTATAATTTCCATTCCGCCAAGAAGGCATCTTTATTAGTGGATACGTCATCAAGAACTACAATCGCTTCTCCTGGAGAAATAGTTACAGATGGGAATACGGAAGATCCTGAAATGTCACTTTCATCATCCCATGAGAATCCGTTGATATTTACTACAGTATCACCGTAGTTGTAGATCTCGAACCAATCTGCATTGTATGCGGTACTATTCGAACCTGCCATGATCTCGCTTACGACAATCTCAGGAACATATACTGCTGCTGCAGGAGTGATATCCGCGATGTAACGTGGTAAAATTTGGTAGCCGGATGTATGTGGTGAAGAGAAGTCGTATTGACCTCCAATTCCAACAACATCGAAGGCTCCCGTAGGGGCAGTCGTACCATATAAATCAACATCTGCATCAATACGCATGATTACGGTATCTGTACCATTAGTGATATCAATAGTATAGCCCGAAGAACCAGAACCCCACTGTGTAGGGTCAACCATGGTTGCGTTTTCAAACTTGATCAATTCACTTTCTGTATTTTCTCCTAAAGAAGTAACCACCGTTGGTGACTGAAGAGTGTTACCTGTACTCAATACAACTACTGAATCAAGTACCATCTGCAATAAACCATTGAAGTGTCCTATTTTTCCGATAATACGTACCTCATCACCTTCAGTAACACTATAAGACGCTGCTGCAGGAGCACTTGAGTATGTACCCATACCGTCTACGCCATCGTGGACTGTAAACGATACAGCAGTTGCAGAGCCCTGCATATCTACTCCCATCACAATACCTTCTACCTTACAATATACATTCAATGAATCTGGCAAACCATCTGTATCAACGCCATCAACCTGACCAATTGTGTAGGTTGGGATGAACGGATACTCGAAGATATCCGTCAACATACGAGG
>DMCR01000120.1:5545-6741 GCA_003445735.1 Cryomorphaceae bacterium | reverse complement strand
TTCACCAAAACCTCCCGACCAAGCGGCATCAATACGATTATTGACCCCGCGTGAAATAGAAGTGCTGATACCCATCTTTAAATTGCTGGCAAGGTTGTAGTCCACATTAAAACGTCCAGAAATACGCTCGTATGAATTGCCTTGGAGGTAACTGTGATTGTCTGAATAACTAAGGCCAGCGTAAAAGTTTCCGCCTTTGAAGCCCTTGGAAGCAGAGAAATCATAGCCTTGCTTAATACCTGTGCGAATAGTTTCTTGAACCCAATCCGTACCCTCATAAGCCTGTGCCTCAGCCCAACTTAATCGGTTACCGGGTAATTGAGGTGCGCCGACATTGCCATCGTTCACCCAAGCCTCCTCGTATAGCTGAAGGTATTCGTCTTTGGTCGTCATATTAGGAAGCGCCGTAGGGCCACTCAAACCAATACGCGAGGAGAAGTTGTAAGTCAATTTATTGCTCTTACCTCTCTTAGTCGTGATCAATACTACCCCATTCGATCCTCGAGAACCATATATCCCTGTCGCTGCAGCGTCCTTGAGTATTTCTACAGACTCAATATCATTTGGGTTGATTGTAGCTAACGGGTTGGTGTTGAAACCCCCTCGGTTACCATTCAAGAAGTAATCTTGAGTAATCGGGATGCCATCTACTACATATAAAGGATCTCCACCCGCTGAAATTGAGGCCACACCACGTACACGAACCATCGAACCAGAACCTGCAATACCAGATCCTGTGATGACCTGCACACCCGCCGCCTTACCTTGAATGGCATTTTCAAAAGATGGCGTAGGAATGTCGGTTAATTCTTTGGACTTTAGAGATACTACCGAACCGGTTAAGTCTCTTTTACGCGCAACACCGTAGCCAACCACCACCACTTCATCAAGCTGGGTCTTGGATGGCTTTAGGATCACATTGAGCACTTTGTTGCCGTTTACGTTTATGGATTTAGTTGCCGGCTCATACCCTACAAATGAATAGGTGATGCTGTACGTGCCGTTTCCCAAATCGAGCTTGTACTGACCGTTGAAGTCAGTCATCGTGCCTCTGCCGTTTTCAACAGTAATGGCAACCGATGGCAATGGCTCATTGTACTCGTCAAAGACAGTACCACTTACCTGTTGTGCCAGGGCTACAGAACCGCTCAAAACCGCTAGGCAGATCGTTAAAAATCTCGAAACAATCTTCATTT
>DMCR01000120.1:915-5151 GCA_003445735.1 Cryomorphaceae bacterium | reverse complement strand
GCCTTCGTAGGCGTGTTAACGAAATCCGCCCATATTTTATCCCAAAAGACTACAAATAGCCCCTAATCCTGTTTAGATTTCTTAATTCTATACAAACGGGCTGGTTTGTGAAGGACTCCTTCTTGCTTCTCATCAGTAGCCTCAACGAGTTTCTCGCGAACGACTTTTTTGCGAAAGTTTCTCTTGTCCAATTCCTCTTGCGTAATTGCCTCATGCAGTTGCTGCAACTGATTGAGCGTGAACTTTCGCGGCAGTAATTCATATCCGCTCTTGTTCAACTCGAAATGGCGCTGCAATTTCCAAAGGGCTAACTCAACAATCTCGTTGTGATCAAAAGCAAGCTCGGGCACCTCTTGAATGTCCTGCCACAATGCCTCGCCAGCGAAGGAAGCCGGGTTCGGACTGAAATCCGCCATCTTCACCAACGCATAATAAGCTACTGTAATAACTCGCTCGTCAGGATTCTTACGATATATTTCCAACCACCTTTTATCCTTTGGATCATTGACGCGGTCGGGCTCGCCAAAAGTGTGAAATTGCTTCATGGTAACGTTTTTTAGACTGGCCAATTCCCAAAGCACGCGGTCTGCGGCCGAATCAAGGCCCTCCCCCTGAAAAATCAGATCACCAGGCAAACGCTTACGCAATAAACCTTGACCAATATCTTTCTCCTCAATGAGCAAAACATTCAGGTTTTCTCCATCAAATCCGAAGATGACACAGTCGACACTTATGTTAGGGGCAAACTCAATTTGTCGAATCATAGGCGGTTTAATTCAGATTTCAGGTAAATTCAAGGTCTTTAAATATAAAGCTAATTAATTAATAAGTGTAACTTTTACACTTAGTTATTACATTTGCAGCTATGTCGAACGAGATCAACAACATCGCAGTGCTTACTTCTGGAGGAGATGCCCCAGGAATGAATGCCGCTATTCGCGCGGTTACCAGAACTGCATTGTACCACGGCAAGCGCGTTTATGGCGTGTACCGAGGGTATGAGGGCATGATCGAAAATGATCTTGTGGAGCTCACTACCGCAAGCGTTAGGCACATCCTCGCTCAAGGCGGAACTTTCTTAAAAAGTGCTCGTTCCCAAGAATTCAGAACACCAGAAGGTCGTGCCAAAGCGGCCCAAAATTTAAAAGACCGCAATATCGACGCCCTAGTGATTATCGGTGGAGACGGATCTTTTACCGGAGCGCTAAAGCTGGCGGATGAACATGGTATCAAAGTTATTGGAGTCCCAGGGACCATTGATAATGACCTATATGGCACAGATTATACCATCGGATACGACACCGCTACCAACACCGTAATTGAAAGCGTAGATAAAATCCGAGACACGGCCTCTTCGCACAATCGACTATTCCTCGTTGAAGTAATGGGTCGTGATACAGGTTATATTGCCGCTTCTACGGGCTTGGCTACGGGTGCTTTGAGCATCATTCTACCTGAACAGAAAGCGACCTATGAGGATCTTTTCGCTGACTTAAAGTCGGCACAAGCCTCGAAGAAAACTTCCAATATCATTATAGTCGCCGAAGGCAACCACCTGGGAGATATTTTTGAAATCGCTACCGCCATTCGCCAAGAATTTCCAGAAATAGATGTGAAAGTTACCACCTTAGGACACACACAGCGCGGGGGATCGCCTTCGACGAACGATCGTGTGTTAGCCTCTGTATTGGGTCACTATGCCGTGAACAGTTTATTGGAAGGAAAACAAAAGGTCATGGCAGGTATGATCAATCAAAAAGTCGTTTTCACCTCATTAGAAAATGCCATTTCAAAGACCTCAGAATTAGACAAAGAAATGCTAACCATTGCTAAAATTCTAGCCACATAACACAACAACTACTATGAGCACAAAAATTGCCATTAACGGCTTTGGCCGTATCGGACGCTTGACGTTTCGCAACCTCATCGAAAGCGATAAAGTAGAGATCGTCGCCATCAATGACCTTACTGCAGTGGATATGCTTGCGCACCTATTAAAATACGATAGTGCACACGGGCGCTTCAACGGCACTGTGGAGCACACAGAAAATAGCTTAATCGTTAACGGTAAGGAGATAACTGTTTATGCGCAACGCGATCCAGAAACTTTGCCATGGGCAGAGTTAAATATCGATGTTGTCATTGAGTCTACTGGTTTCTTCCGCGATGCAGAAGGTATGGGCAAGCACATCAAGGCAGGTGCTAAGAAAGTAGCACTAAGTGCGCCAGCGTCAGGCGACATCAAAACCATAGTTTTGGGTGTAAACGATGGCGAATTGACTGCAGACGATACTATGGTAAGTAACGCTTCTTGTACAACCAACTGTTTGTCTCCAATGGCAAAAGTATTAGACGAAAAGTTCGGAATCGAAAACGGTTTCATGTGTACGATCCATGCGTACACTTCAGACCAGCGTATCCAAGATGCTCCACACTCTGATAAGCGTCGTGCTCGTGCAGCAGCAGTAAACATGATCCCTACTTCAACAGGTGCAGCGAAAGCGGTTGCTTTGGTATTGCCGCAGTTGAAAGGTAAACTTGACGGATACGCGATGCGTGTTCCCACCATTACTGGATCTGCAACAGATTTGACAGTAACCTTGAGTAAAGAAGTTACTGCTGAGGAAGTAAACGCTGCAATGAGGGAGGCGGCTAAAGGTCCATTGAAAGGCATCCTGATGTACACTGAAGACCCAATCGTAAGCTCTGATATCGTTGGAGATAAGCACAGCTGTATCTTCGATGCTGGAATTACTTCCGTGAAAGGCAACCTAGTTAAAGTGCTTGGCTGGTACGATAACGAAGCAGGATATTCTGCACGTTTGGCCAATTTGGTCGAGCGTCTCGCTTAAGATTATACTTTTATTACGCAGCGCCCAAAGGGTGCGGCCCTGCCTATTTACGCTATGATACTAATTGCTGAAAGCGGTTCTACCAAATGTGATTGGGTGGCATTAAACCCGGACGGGAAGGAGCATGTACGATTCTCCACCATGGGATTCAATCCATACTTTCACTCTGCCCCCTTCATCAAAGAAGAATTGGGTGGTAATTCCGTGATTCGCCGTATCAAAAAAAGCGTAGATTACGTATACTTCTACGGCGCTGGTGCCTCAAGTGAAAGCCTGAAGGACATCATCAAAGACGGGCTCCAGCGCATCATGCCTAAAGCCAAGATTAATGTAGACCATGATTTGGTTGCCAGTGCCTACTCTACTTACACCGGTATCCCCGCTATTACCTGTATCCTAGGAACGGGCTCAAATAGTTGTTACTTTGACGGAAAGTCCGTAAGCGAAGAGGTACCTGCACTCGGTTATGTTCTGGGGGACGAAGGAAGCGCTAGCTTTATCGGAAAGCGCTTGGTTTCTGATTTTTTGTATAAGCTCCTTCCAGCTGAGATGGCAGAAGATTTCTATTTAACGTACCAACTAGACAAGGACGAAATCATAACCAGTATATACAACAAGCCAAATGCGAATGTATATCTCGCCTCGTTCAGCCGTTTCGCAGGAAAACATATGGAGTCTCCATATGTGAAAATGATCGTACGCGAAGGCTTTGCCAAGTTCGCCGATATCCACATTGCTTGCTTTGAAAGCTGCCGTGAGGTGCCTATCCACTTCGTGGGCTCAGTTGGTGCTATTTTTCATGAACTCTTGGAAGATGTGTTGGCGGAGAGAGGCATGAACATGGGTCAAATAATGCGCAAACCCGTAGACGGTTTAATCAAATACCACGTGGAATACCTCAAGATTCTTGAGGTGTATCAAGCACAATCATGATTAGAGGGTTCCTTTTTGATCTAGACGGCGTTATTGTGGATACCGCTGTTTTTCATTTTCAAGCTTGGCGTCGATGTGCGCAAAAACTTGGTGGGGATTTCACTGAAGCTCAAAACGAAAAACTCAAAGGCTTAAGTCGTGTAGACTCCTTAAAGAAGGTTATCGAGTGGACTAAGGCCTCCGTAAACGCGGAAGAATTTGAAGCCTTACTGGTGGAGAAAAATGAGTGGTATATGGAATTAGTCCAAGAACTTTCTGAATCCGATGGATTGCCTGGAGCCATAACATTCCTGGAACAAGCACATGCCCAAGGAATCAAGATTGCGCTAGGCAGCGCATCAAAAAACGCCCCTATGATTTTGGATAAAATGGGCCTAACCCACCTTTTCGACGCGATAATTGATGGGAATAATGTGATAAACGGCAAACCACACCCTGAGGTATTTTTGAA
>DMCR01000120.1:0-517 GCA_003445735.1 Cryomorphaceae bacterium | reverse complement strand
AGGCGGCCAAGACAGGAGGAATGAGCTGTGTGGGAATAGGACCCCCAGAAACATTAGAAGGGGCAGATCTAAATTTTACTACATTAGGCGACACCACTCCTAAAGAGCTAGTAGCATGTTTTAACATGTAACCGCTAGATCAAATGTTCAATAAATACACCGAGGTTCATCCTTGGAAAATAATACAGTGTCACTGGGATGCTAAGAACCATCCTAAGAGCGAAAGTTTATTTTCTATTGGTAATGGCCGCATGGGCCAACGTGCCAATTTTGAAGAGACCTACACGGGTGAAAGTCTTCAAGGCTCCTACATTGCTGGGGTGTACTACCCTGATAAAACAAGAGTAGGTTGGTGGAAAAACGGGTACCCGGAGTACTTCGCCAAAGTATTGAACTCTTGTAATTGGATCGGCATTCAGGTGAAGGTCGACGGTGAGGAATTAGACCTTAATACCTCTCCTGAAATAGCTTCATTCTACCGCGAGCTAGATATGCAAAGCGGATTGCTTAAGCGCTC
>DMCR01000094.1 GCA_003445735.1 Cryomorphaceae bacterium | reverse complement strand
ATGCTTTCAACATCTTCGCCTACATATCCAGCCTCTGTTAAAATTGTAGCATCGACAATGGTAAACGGTACATTGAGCATCTTAGCAATGGTACGCGCCATCAGTGTCTTCCCTGTACCGGTATTTCCTACGAGAACGATGTTACTCTTATCGATTTCTGGTGCATCCTTCACAGGCACAGTTCCGATACGTTTGTAGTGGTTATACACTGCTACGCTCAGCGTGCGCTTGGCTGTCTCTTGTCCGATAATGTATTCGTCGAGATGCGATTTGATTTGAGCAGGCGTGTAATTGAATTCTGGTTTGCCCGCGATCTCCAATGGGTTGGATTGTGGCTGCTCGCCTAATTCCGCATGTAAGATGCCTCCCGCCTGGCTCACACACTTATCACAGATGTGTGAATCCATACCGGCGATCATCATATCAACTTCATCCTTGCTTTTACCACAGAATGAACAGTGAATTACGGAATTATTGTCACTCATTACTTCGCTTGGTTCTTGCCGAGAAGAATTTCATCCACCATACCGTAGGACTTGGCTTCTTCCGAATTCATCCAGTAGTCACGATCTGAATCTTCCTCTACTTTATCAAATGGCTGTCCGCTATGGTGGGCGATGATGCTGTAAAGCTCTTTCTTGAGCTTCAAGATTTCTTGTAGGGTGATCTCCATATCTGAAGCCTGACCTTGAGCACCGCCCATAGGCTGGTGGATCATGATGCGGCTGTGCTTTAGGGCAGAACGCTTTCCAGTGGTTCCTGCACACATCAACACGGCACCCATAGAAGCAGCCATGCCTGTACAAATAGTAGCTACATCAGGGTTAACCACTTGCATGGTATCATAAATTCCCAAACCGGCATAGACTGACCCGCCTGGAGAATTGATGTAAATCTGAATGTCTTTCTTCGCGTCTGCACTTTCCAAGAACAACAGCTGTGCTTGGACGATGTTGGCGACTTGGTCGTTGATACCGGTGCCCAAGAAAATGATACGATCCATCATCAAACGCGAGAATACGTCCATCTGCGCCACGTTCATTTGGCGCTCTTCAATGATGTAGGGTGTCAATGATGCATCGACATATTGGTCCACATACATGCTTTGGACACCTGCATGCTTGGTGGCGTATTTCTTAAATTCTTTACCGAAATCCATTCGTTGGTTGTTTTTAAGATGATTGAATTATTTGCCGTTTGCCGTTACCAATTTAATGAAATCATCATAGGTAACTTCTTTCTCCTCTATCTTAAAGTTCTCTTTATAGTATGTCAACAGCTTAGCGTTATATACTTGGTCGTTTAAACGACGTGCTTCTTCCTCGTTTTTCAAGGCATTTTCAGCGATGCCCTTGAGCATCTCTTCGTCCATAACCTGTTGACCGTACTGTTGGAACTGAGATTTTACTATACCTACAGTGTGGTCGAGTAATTCTTCTTGACTCACGCTGATTTCGCCCATTTGAATGACTTTGTTCTCAATCAATTGGTAACGCAATCCCTTTTCAGTCTTTTCCCAATCCGCATCTACTTCTTCAGCAGTCAATGTCTTCTCACCGGAAGTCTGCATCCATTTTTTTAAGAACGCTACCGGTAGGTTGAATTTGGTTTTGGCCAACAGGTATTCTGCCACGTTGTTCATGAAGTACTGGTCAGCTTCGTTCGCGTACATGCGCTCCGCTTCCTCCTTCATGCGCTCGCGCATTTCCTTTTCAGAAGTCACTTCACCTTCGCCATATACCTTATCGAAGAATTCTTGATTGATTTCTGCAGGTTCCATACGAGTTACATTGGTCAACTTAAATTCAAATGAACCGTTAGAAGCTTCTAATTGCACGTCCGTCACGCCCAACAATCCAGCAACGTTGTAGTCCTTGCTGAAAGATTTAGCTGCGTCCAATACCACGGTGTTGCCCATGCCCATTTTGCAAAGTTCGCCTTGCGCTTTCTTCGTCTTAAGATTGCTGCCCATGAACTGAGCTTCTTCTTTAACAATACCGTCCGCTAATGCATTACCGTCTTTATCCACCTCTGTTAAGGAGCCGTGGAACATGTCCTGCGCTTCAGCCTTTTCTGGGGTGACCATCTTCCCGTAGCGAGAACGAATATCTTCCATGTAGGTGTCCAATACTTTCTTGTCGGCCACGACTTTGGCACCTTTAATCTTGTTCTTCTTGGTGATGCTCAACTCAAACTCTGGTGAAAGACCGATCTCGAACTGAAATTCGTAGGTACCCGGAGTATCAAAATCGATAGTTTCTTGTTCTACAGGTAGTGGATTACCTAAGATATTGAGCTTCTCACTAGTAATGTAGTTGTAAATGCTGTCTTGCAAAATCTTGTTGATCTCATCGATGAGTACAGATTTTCCGTATTGCTTCTTAATCAAACCCATAGGCACTTTTCCTGGGCGAAATCCCGGGATGTTCGCGCGCCTGCGGTAGTTCTCCAATACGCCGTTTACCTTCTCTTGGTAATCTTCTGGAGTAATTTCTAGTGTCACCAAAAGGTTTAATGCATCTACTTCTTTCTTGCGAATGTTCATTTGTGTCCAATTAAATTTTGCAAAAACCCCTTCGAAAAGGGGTCGCAAAGGTACATAACATTTTGCCTTTTATTGGGATTGCTTTAACGCAAGGAAATGTCCATTCTTTTGGCAAAGATTGTACCTTGCCAATATCTATGTTAGCCCGACTTATGCAGCGTAAAAATCTCAAGTACCTCCTCCCTGTTCTCATAGGAACTCTCGTCGTTTTAAGTTTCAAACTTTTCGGTCCTCAGGAAGAGAAAGAACAGGTCATTTTTTCCTTGGTTCGCGATGCTTTGACTAATGTGCATTTACAGCCTAGAACGGTGGATGATGAGATGAGTGTAGAGGTATACGAGAATTACCTGAAGTCGTTGGATTATAACAAACTGTTTTTGACGCAAGAGGAATTGGCCCCATTAGATTCTTTCCGCTACCTCCTTGACGATGCTTTTCACCAAAACAACACTGCATTTTTTGAGCTCAGCTACAACCTCATTACCGCAGGCATTCAACGTTCAAAGAGTATATATACTGAGCTCCTAAACGAGTCCTTTGATTATACTACCGAAGAATATACTTGGACAGATTCGAAGAGTAAATTCTTCGCCGCAGACCAAAGTGCCCTAGTTGACGAATGGCGCAAGCACCTGAAGTGGCGCATCATCAACCGCATTCACGAGAAGGAGCAGGTGCAAGAAGAAGAATTTGAAAACGGAGAACTTGAAGAAGAAAAAACATTCGAAGAATTTGAGCAGGAGGCCCGCGAAAAGGAGTTGGAACTTCAAAACGAGTGGTATTCAGACCTTATGGATGTTACCCGCCTAGAGTGGTTTGGCCTGTACATGAATGCCTATTGTGAGGTGTTCGATCCACATACCAACTACCTCGCGCCGCAGCAAAACGATAATTTCGAGATGAGCATGACAGGCCAGTTTGAAGGTATCGGTGCCCAGCTAAAAAAAGAAGGGGACTACATCACCATTGAGCGTATCATCGCGGGATCTGCATGTTGGCGTCAGGGCGACCTAGAAGCCGGTGATAAGATAATCGCTGTGGCTCAAGGGACTGCGGCGCCGGTCGATGTAGTGGGTTATAAAATCAGTGAAGGCATCAAGCTCATTCGAGGTAAAAAAGGTACTGAAGTACGCCTTACCGTGAAGAAAAAGGACGGCTCACGCATGGTCATTCCTATCATTCGCGACGTAGTGGAGCTCGAAAGCACCTTTGCGCGTAGCGTCGTTTTAGACGGTGGTATCTACAATCGTAAAAGCGCTGAAAGTAAAGGAAGTATAGGCACGAAAACCGGCTACATTCGCCTGCCGAAATTCTATGTCGACTTCTACAAGAGCACGAACAGAAATGCTGCAGATGATGTAAAAGCGGAGATCGAAAAGCTCAAAGCTGAGGGCGTTGAGGGCATTGTGTTTGATTTACGTAGCAATGGCGGAGGCTCATTGCAGGCCGCCATTGAAATTGCTGGCTTGTTCACTCAGAAGGGGCCTATGGTACAGGTGAAAAACTTTCAAAGCGGTACACGCGCCAAAAACAATCGAGGAAACAAAATCTATTGGGATGGACCGCTGGTCATCCTGGTCAACGAATACAGCGCCTCAGCCTCAGAGATTGTTAGTGCGGCGCTCCAAGACCGTGGACGGGCCTTGATTGTGGGTCCATCTAAATCCACCTTCGGAAAAGGAACCGTTCAGAACATGTTCGATTTCGACCGTGCAGTGGGCGGAAACCTCAACAGCTTAAAACCACTGGGCGCCATCAAAATCACTACGGAGAAATTCTACCGCATCAATGGAGGCACCACCCAGCTACAAGGTGTTATACCAGATATTTCGTTACCGGGTGCCTATGATGAGATTGCCATAGGCGAGAAGGAATACGACCACGCATTGGCGGTAGATTATGTCGAGAAAGCGACCTATAACGCAGAAAAGAATTGGACCAAGGCCTTCGACCGAGCCAATAAAAGAGCGGTAGAGCGTTTGGCTTCCGAGGATACCTACGATGCATTCAAGGAATACGCACAGTGGATTGCCAAGGGCGAGGAGAACAAACGCATTCCGCTGAACTACACGGATTATGTTGCCTTCCAAGATTCCATCTCGGCACAAAGTGATTTGTTTAAGAACATCAATAAGGCTCCCGATAGCCTGGGTGTAGTCGCCCTCCCTGACCACCTAACCATGTTTGAAACAGATTCTGCTCAAGCGGATATTTACCATAAGTGGTACAAGAATTTATCGCGTGACCTCGTGCTGCGCGAAGGCGTAAAAGTGGTCAATGATTTGGTCAAGTAACATACAAACCTTCACCCGCCATCCCGGCGCCTGGTTTATCCTAGGTCTTATCCTCTGTGCTATTTTCGCGCCGCTGCTCGTCTTGGACAGCAGTCCCATGGCCAATGACATGGAGGTGGGTCGAGCCATGCTCTCTCCGGGTGCTTCCAGCGAGATGGGAACACACTGGTTCGGCACTGACAAGTTTGGCCGCGATCATTTTTCCAGGGTCATTCTAGGCAGCCGCATTTCCCTCACTGTAGGCTTGATCGCCGTGAGCATCAGCTTGGTTATCGGTATTCCCGTCGGAGCGGCGGCAGGGTATTTTGGCGGTCGTGTGGACCAATTCCTTTCCTGGCTCATGTCAGTGCTTTGGTCCATCCCCACCCTATTGCTTGTCATCGCCCTGACCTTCGTATTAGGTAAGGGCCTCACGCAAGTGTTCGTCGCCGTAGGACTGACCATGTGGGTCGAGGTGGCCCGTGTAGTTAGGGGCCAATTCTTAGCTGAAAAACAGAAAGAATATGTCGAGGCGGCTAAAGTCCTAGGTTTCGGAACAACACACATCATGTTCAAGGAAATCCTCCCCAATACCTGGGGACCGCTATTAGTCATTTGTACGACCAATTTTGCCAGTGCCCTTCTCATCGAAAGTGGCCTCAGCTTCCTCGGTATTGGAGCTCAGCCCCCCATGCCCTCGTGGGGCAGCATGATTCGAGATTATTACCCCTACCTCATGACAGGCAAAGCTTACCTGAGCCTAATCCCAGGTGCCTTGATTGCCGCAAGTGTATTGAGTTTAAATAGCCTCAGCGCTTCCTTTAGTAAGGATCAATAGCGCAGGGCAAAAGAGTGCACTTCAGGCACTACCACATTTGTTGCACCTGCAGGCGAATGAACACCCATGTAATCCAAATAATCTTGACGGTCCCAATTCTCCGCACCCAAACTGTTCAGGTGCGCCGTGGGCAATTGATTATCGACCATCACCACACCCATATCAGCCAAATATTGACACATGCCTATATAGGCGAATTTCGATGCATTCTTCACGCTATGAAACATGCTCTCACCCACAAAAACATTTCCGGTCATCACCCCAAAGGTTCCGCCGATCAATTCCTCACCGTCCCAAACCTCAAAACTGTGGGCACGCCCTTGGCGGTGCATGGCCGCAAAATTATCTAAGAACAACTCTGAAATCCACGTACCCGCCTGCCCCGGGCGCGGCATCGTACTGCACCCCTCGAGGACCTTATCAAAGGCTGTATTGACCGAGAAGCGCCAAGCGCCTTTGTTGATATACGGACGCATACTCTTGGCGACCACAACCGCATCGGTAGGTGTGATACTGCGCAACGGAGGCGAGAACCAAAAGACCACTCCATCCTGATCGAACCAAGGAAAAATCCCCTTCGGGTAGAGGCGTTCGTACATTTCTGGGTAAAGCTCCCAAGACAGCGCAATCAGCCCTTCTTCATTGGCCGCATCATTGGGGTTTGGAACTTCCCAATTCCCTTGACCAATAAAATATAGCGGGCTGTTGATATTGTTCATCTAAAACTTTTTTAGAACGGCAGATCGTCGTCTAAAACATCGGAACCTCCTGATGGCGCTTCAAACGGCTGGCCTTGAGGCGGTAAATCAGAAGGTCCTGGCCCAGCACCTTCTACTGCATTCATACGCCAAGCCTGTAATGTAGTGTAGTAACGGGTATCACCGCCTTGAGGAGGCGTCCACTCGCGTCCGCGAATATTAAATTCTACATTCACTTCTTGTCCTACTTGGAAGTTATTCAAAACGGAAGTTTTGTCTTGAGTGAATTCAAAACACAAGGTTTGGGGGTATTGCTCTTTGGTTTGAACTACGAATTCACGTTTTCTGAAACGGTCAGAGATGACCTGTTCGTCCATAATCTTTTGGATTCTGGCTTCTATTTGCATGGATTTACCCTGTTAACGGGCCGATTTATCTATTAATAATACTTTCCAGGCTTCGTGCACCTGGTCGTTGTCTAACAATTCTTTTGCCATTTCGTGCAACTGCTCGCGCAACTCAATGCCGTCAGCAAAGTTTTGCAATATACGTCGCACATCAAAGTCATTTTTCATGGCTTCTATTTCGGCGTCGGTTGGGAGAACTGTTACCGCACCTAATTGGCCCAAATTATTCCCTGTCAAAATCGTCGAACGACGAATAACATCTGGAATATGATCCACTCCAATACCAACTGGCGGCGGGCTCAGCTTAAACAACGCATCCCCTGAGGCACGCACCCACCAATGACGGCCCATACGTCCCACTAAATCTATTTCTTCTTGATTGATACCGCCGTCTTCCGCCAAAACTCGATCCGCAATGTGAATGCGCTTGATCAAACACATGACCAAATTCCCGGCACCGCCTTCCTCTCCCAAATGCAAGATGTCGCGAACTTCACATTCCAAGCTCACCGGGCTTTCTTTCACTCGCTTCGCTTGCACCAGTTCCGAATCTATGGGCGTCAAACCGCTCTTCACAAACTCGTCCACCGAAGAATCATATTCCGCAGAGCTCAAGTTCACCTGCTGCGCCACATCGTAGCTAACCACGTTCACCACACACTCCTTTTGTACCATACAATTGTGCAGCGTGTCCTTAGTCGTATTATCTCTCACGCGTCTCGCCGGCGAAAAAATCAGCACCGGTGGGTTCGAAGAGAAAATATTAAAGAAGCTATATGGACTCAAATTATTATTGCCATACTCATCCACCGTACTTACCAAAGCAATAGGTCTAGGCCCTATCGCCCCAAGCAGTTTCATGTGGCGTTCTTTGGTAGTTATGTCGTCTAGATTAAATGTCGCCATGGGACCAATAATTTGTAGCAAAGTTAATTTTTACTGGGGCCAATTCTTTTTTCTCGTCAAACTAATTTTCTCTATATATTTGCCCTCCCAATTGCTGCGGATGTGGTGAAATTGGTAGACACGCTAGTTTTAGGCACTAGTGCTTCGGCGTGAAGGTTCGAGTCCTTTCATCCGCACAAACAAATCCCGACCAGGACACTGGACGGGATTTTTTGTTTCCACACCGAACAAAGCTTGCTTTAGTGAGGGGTGGAAACAAAAAATCATAGCCATGCTAAGGATAGGGAGATTTACTTGAATGCAACCCCACTAATGTCCACCAATCTTTTGCGCATGCAAAAGTTGGCAATCCTTTCTAGGACGACTTAAAGTTTAAATGAATGGGAAACTCGAAGAAAGAATTTCCTCGCGAAGCGATCACCGTTATATAGGGAGCTGAATTATAATGGGACAATTTTTTTGCATTTGTCGAATCAGGACTTCACACGCTAGTTATCGTAATCAAATTCCTTAACGACCGGATCGAGACCTTCGGGCTTATCACATATTTGGTCATACATCTCAAATTGTACAAGTATTATCCATGGTATGATGACCAAGAAACCGATAAAAAGGGTGAGAACACCTAAGATAATGGCGATAACACCCATCATTAAGGCAAGAACAAAAATGCGAAAGAAGTTACCCCAAGCGCGAGGGAAACTCCACTTCAAAGCTTCCATCGGTCCTTCCCCTTCCAGCGAGGCACGATAAGTGGAAAACATGAATCCAACACCAAAAACGATTTGAATAAGAGCCACAAACATAATGATCCCCTTGTTATCCATATATACCTGTTGCATGTCCTGGACCATCATCTGAAGCTCGTCAAGATTCGAAAAGTCAAATTGGCCCGTAGACAAGGCAGCGAACCCTTTAGGCATAAAGAATGTACCCAACTGGCCTAAAATCGAGGTAATGACCACCACACCCAATAGTTGCTTCTGGTTCAAACGTAAAGCAGTGAAGAAATCACCGAACTCTACCCCAGCACCCAGCTCATCTTTTCGAGCAACGTGAGAGAATCCCATGGTCAGGAAGATAGTTCCTGCACCTAATACGATGGCCATGAGCAGAGCCACTAAGCGTTCACCTAAAAGTGCGAACATTCCACCCATACCTGCAGCCACGGTACTGATTAGAAGCGTTGCTATGAACCAAACAATGGTGAACGCCGTATACATGCCGGCGTTGTTTTTATAGCGTACCCACCCGGCTTGGAGGGCATAGAAAGGATCAATTTTCTTCATGATAATGCGGTTTACAGTTCGTAATTTGCGGAAAATTACAATTCAAGTTGAAAGTATACCAATCCCTCGCGGAATTTAATACACTAAACTGTGCCGTGGCCACCACGGGTACTTTTGACGGTGTTCATTTAGGACACAAGAAGATTTTGAGCCAATTAGTCCAAACCGCCCATAAGGTCGGCGGCGAGAGTGTGCTCCTTACCTTTTCCCCACACCCGCGCTTGGTACTGCAGCCAGATGTAGAGCTCCAACTACTGACGAGCTTGGAGGAAAAAATTGGACTTCTAGAACAAACCGGACTCGACCATTTAATCATTCATCCCTTTACCAAAGAATTCTCCCGTACGCCTTCTTTGGAGTTTGTGCGTGAGATTTTGGTAAACCAGCTTGGCGTAAAACAATTAGTCATTGGTTACGACCACCACTTCGGTCGCAATCGCGAAGGCAGCTTCCACCATTTGAAAGAATTTGGACCTATTTACGGCTTTGAAGTAGAGGAAATTCCGGCCCTCGATATAGATGCAGTCAACATCAGCAGTACGAAAATCCGTACAGCTTTGACCGAAGGGAATGTAGAATTAGCCACAACCTATTTAGGCCACCCCTACATCATCGGCGGAGAAGTCATCAAAGGCGACCAAATCGGCCGCTCGATTGGCTTCCCCACAGCAAACCTCGACATTAACTTTCAACACAAGCTCATTCCCGCCGACGCCGTGTATGCAGGTTATGTACGCTTGAACGGCGAGCACCACAAGGCCATGGCCAACATCGGCCGACGTCCCACCGTAGGAAGCAATAGACGTTCGGTAGAAATTAACCTGCTCGATTTTGAAGGAGATCTCTACGGACAACGCCTTCATTTTGCTGTGGGCCATCGCCTTAGAGATGTCATGAACTTCAATAGCCTCGATGCCCTAAAAACGCAACTTGCTCTAGATAAAGAAGATGCTTTGTCGAAGCTGGCATAAATATTAACATCTTTGTCACACCTAAAAAGAAAAGAAAATGAAAAAAATTGCTCTCTTCGTCACTACAGCAGCACTTTTGGTCTCATGCACTAAATGGGAAAACAGAAGCACCGAATTCAAAATTACAGGTATTTGGACGGGTATAAATCAAGAAGTGGTTATTCGAGCACTTCCATTCTTGGATTCATCGAGCACTGAAAGCGCCACGATGATGGAAGCTAACTTTATGGATAACGGCGGATTAACAATTGATTCGGCCGGAATACGATTAGATTCTATAGGATGGGCCATTCGGAATGACACTATTCTTGTTCTAAAGAATATTGATTTAGGTTTAGGAATTCCGGGAGCAGGCGGCAGCACTGCAAATATTGATTTTGTCATTAAGAAGTTAGAGCAAGATGCGCTTACATTCCGTGTGGATACAGCGTTGAGTATAACCATTCCAGGTTTTCCCATACCACTCAACTTCGAAATTGCACAAATCCAACGTTGGGGTAAATAATCTCGACTAAACCAATACAGAAGAGCCCGCTTCGAGCGGGCTTTTTTTATATCAATTTGCACCAGAGTGCGCTGTTGAGATTATCAATTTTCTTGGTATCCAGAGACCAATAATCACCAAAGCCAAGCCGCTCTTCCACACTTCCTTCTCGTGCCGCAATTTTCGTTCTCGCCGTGCAATGATAGGAACGAATACCCGCCGCCCAAAGGTCATCGACTACGGCCGCACTGACGCCCGAACCGGCCTGGATATGAATCCGGCCCGCCGCTTGATCACAAAGGTCCTTGATCGCGGGTAGTCCATCAGCCACGGTAGGTGCGAAACCACTGGTCAAGATTCGCTCTACGCCAAATTCCACCAACAGCTCCATCGCCGTTTTTGGCTGTGCGCAAGTATCAAAAGCGCGGTGGAAGGTCATGGCGAGGCCGTAATCATGAGAGAATTGGGCCACCAGCTCCACAAAATCCGCATCGATGTTACGACCGCCATCCAAGGCGCCAAAAACAATCCCCGATGCTCCGTAATCGCTAAGAATCTTCAGTTCTTCTAGCATCATATGCTTCTCCAATCGGTTATAGGTAAAGTCCCCGGCACGAGGCCTGAGCATCACATAAACGGGCAAGTCACTGACATCCACCGCCATCTCAATCTGGGCCGCCGAAGGCGTCAATCCACCTTCCGACAAATTGCTACACAGCTCGATGCGGTGTACGCCTAAATCGATGAGCTGCGCTGCGTGGCCCGGCTCCTCAATGGCTATCTCTATTTCAAAGTGGTCGCCCATAAATCTGTACTTCGTCCAAGAAATGCCACAGACGTTCGCCCGCAGAGGGGTGGTTGTCTGGTAATACCTCGGTGTTTGGAATTATAAAATCAATGGTTTGGGTCGCCGGGAAACCTCCCTCAGGCGCCAAGACCATGGTTTCAATAAAGGTGCCTTCCTCAGAGGTGGAGCTCGTACGCTCCCACTCGTAGCGGCTAATCTGATCCTTACTTTCATATACGTCTGTAATCACCTTTTCTGGGATAACGATCCAGCTCAATCTGCTCTGAAGGAAGTTGATTTTGATGGAATCAATGGCGTAGGGTTGATCCCAGATAAAGTGACCACTGAAATAATCGGGACCAAAATAACCTACCCAATGTCCATCTCTATAATTCTCCGATCCCAATACCCCGTTAGCCAGCGGGATATCCTTCGTGCCCGTATAAGGCTCGGTGGGAGGACTGGTCAAACAACTGTGCGTTACCAAGCCCTCGTGCACTGCAAATCCATAGTTCAGAACCTTGCCCATGATGTGCCCGCCGCGATTTGGCTGCACTTTCATTTGGTGCAATCCGCGCTCTGTAAAGGTGATCGCGCTGCCCATAGTTATCCCCGTAGTCGCCTCAACAGCCAGTTGCAGATTAGCAAAAGCCGGCTCCGCAGTCACAATGACCTTCAGCTCCTCTTTAAAGGATTCATTTTTAGTGCCCAATTTCACGGGTACCTGCTCCACATCATATCCGTACCCAAGCACATCTAATAAACTGTATTGCCCTTGCAATCGCTCCCAAAACGCATCGTAATCGCGCTCTGCAGGATTTGACCACAAAACCTCTGCCATGGCTATGCCTCGGGGCAAGAATCTTCTGTCAAGGGTTTCTGTATCTGGAATACGTTCCGACCACAGGTTGCACTCACCACCAATAATGTGATGACCGTAGGTGAATTGGTCCAATTTTTCAGGATATACTTTGAAATCGTAGACTTTTGGTACATCTATACTGCTCAAGGGATAGTCAAAATAAGCGTGTGAGGTAGGGCTCACAATGGCATTGTGGCCTTGCTCTGCAGCATGCTGCGCACCTTCATATCCGCGCCAACTCTGAACGGTTGCGTTCGGGCTCAAACCGCCTTCCAAGATTTCATCCCAACCAATGATTTGCTTGCCCTTGGCTGCCAAGTAATTTTCAATTCGTGTGTTGAACCAACCTTGCAGGGCCTCTTCGTTTGGCAAGCCTTCCTCTTTGATTCGCTGCTGACATTTCGGACAATGCTCCCAACGGTACTTCGGTGCTTCATCCCCGCCAATGTGTATGTATTTTGAAGGGAAGATTTCGCAGACATAATCGAGCACATCCTCCAAAAATTCGAAGGTCTGCTCATTTCCTGCGCAGTAGATTTCTTTAAATACGCCCCATTCAGTAGCCACCGCTACGGGCTCCCCTGTACAGCCCAAATGAGGATAGGCTGCTAAAGCCGCCTGACTGTGTCCGGGCAATTCTATTTCTGGTATAACCTCAATGCCATAACCGGCTGCATAGGCCACCACTTCCTCCAAGTCTTTTCGGGAGTAGAACCCGCCGTAAGCGCTATCGCCGTGCGATCTATAAGCAGCTACTTCGGCCAACTTTGGATAGGCATCCATCGCAATACGCCACCCTTGGTCTTCGGTTAAATGCCAGTGCAACACATTGAATTTATACAGGGCCATAATATCCAATTGACGCTTGACCTCATCGACCGTAAAGAAATGACGACACACATCCATAAGCACGCCGCGGTGACGGAATGTCGGACGGTCTTCGATAATACCGTAAGGTAATTTCGCTCCTTGTATAGTTAGATGAGTTAATTGCCGTAATGTCGCTCTCGCGGGATGATCGCCATTAGGACCATGAGCGATGTGAATGCCATTATCATCGGATTGAATGCGATACTGTTCTGAAGCCAACGTGGAGTCAAACTCGAGTTCCCAATCACTTTCTTGTGGTGATAGATAATTGGACCCAACGCTATCGTTTAAACTAAACGACGAAACTGCAGGAATGACCCCGTACACGTCTGCCCAAGGCAGCTGACGATCATTATAATCAATGCTGGTCCACCAAAGGCTTCCAACAGCGCTAATAACAATTACTCCAATAACAATACGCCACCTACGACGTTGAAAATCCCTCTTTTTTACCCCCATGTTCTCATGTATTTGGTGTCCACCATCTCATTCCGATCCTGGGTGCGCAGCGCATAATTGAATCCATTGTAGACACTGTATCCGCCGTATTCACCTTGTATATTCATTGCTAAAAAGCCAACCTGCATGCCTTCCGCGCCTGGATGTTTTTTCAATATTCGTTGTACGATGTCAAAGCAAGCTTCCTCAGGTGAAGCTCCACGTCGCATGGATTCCACTACTGCAGAAGCACCTGCCGTCCGAATCATTGCCTCGCCAACACCTGTGGCAGTTGCGCCGCCTACATCACCATCGATAAACAACCCTGCGCCAATGATGGGACTATCGCCTACCCGACCTCTAATCTTATAGGCCATTCCAGAAGTAGTGCACGCACCCGCTATTCTTCCGCTCGCATCTAAGGCAAGCATGCCAATGGTATCGTGATTTTCGAAGTTGACGCCCGTCTTATATTCTGACTTTATGAGCCACTCTTCATAGTCCTTCTGTACCTGTGGTAGCGGCACCTGGTAATCCACTTTTGAGAACCCGTTTTCCAGCGCCCATTTCTGAGCACCCTCGCCAACCAACATCACATGTGGTGTCTTGTCCATAACGGCGCGAGCGACATCTATAGGGTGCTGAATATCTTCCAAGAAAGCCACGGATCCGCATCGACTGTCGTGGTCCATGATACAGGCGTCTAATGTCACGTGTCCATCGCGGTCTGGCCTTCCACCGAGCCCAACGCTCCTGTTGGTCATATCACTTTCTGTAACCGCTACACCTTTTTGAACAGCATCTAAAGCATCTCCTCCTGCACCTAAGATTTCCCACGCCCCAGCATTAGCTTCCATACCGTGTATCCAAGTACTTATGACAACGGGACTATTCTGTTTTGATGAGAGTGATGAAGACGAATATGGCTGGGCAGCAAGTGGTGAGAGGACGGTTCCGGCACCTAAAGCGCCGAGGTTTTTCAGAAATTTTCTGCGAGACATGGGTTCTGTGTTTGCTTAAACTTACTGCTTATTTCCCTAATTTGGGAAGATGCGAAACACTCTGCTTATCACAGCTTTGCTCTTTGGTCTTACCACCACGGCCCAAGAAGCACAATGGACCTCTATCCAAGACATCAATCCATTTATCGGAACCGGCGGCCACGGCCACACGCACCCAAGTGCACAGGCACCCTTTGGAATGATACAATTGGGTCCAAATACCCGCTACGACGGGTGGGACGGCTGTGGAGGCTACCACTATACCGATAGTGCAATGTATGGATTTACCTGTACCCACCTTAGCGGAACGGGAGTGAGCGATTATGGCGATTTGTTAATGTTGCCCTATTCCTCGCCAACGAAGGAAGGGGATCATATCAAATTCTTCAAAGAAGACGAACACGCTCAGGCAGGATACTATGCTTGTATTCTTAACGACGGCACTCGTATCGAAGCTACGGCTGGGGATCGCATTGGGAAATTGCGCCTCCACTTTCCACGAAACAGTTCGCCAGGTATAATGGTCGATCTGAATTTCCGAGACAGAGTATTGAAACAGGATTTCAGCGCATTGGGGAATGGAAAGTTTGAAGGCCACCGAATTTCTGAAGGTTGGGCCCGTGAGCAACATTTTTACTTTGGCTTTAATATAAGTCCGATACCCGATTCTGTTTGGCAACTCACGCCCGGGGTTTATTGGTTAGCCTTGCCCGAAGGCACTTTTGATGCCGAGGTTAGTATAGGCATGAGCGGCACCTCTGAAGAAGGCGCATGGAAGAACTACCATGGCGAGAGGGCCGAACGCGACTTTGAAAAGGTATTTGCCGAAACACAAGGGAAATGGGCGAAGGAATTGGCCAAGAGTACAGTTAAAAGTGCCTCTGCAGATGACCGCGCTATTTTGGCTACCGCACTATATCATGCCTACGCTGTACCCAATTTATGGAGTGATGTAGATGGCGCTTATCGCGGGGCAGACGGTAAAATCTACACCGATACCGAGCACGCACATTATACTGTCTATTCGCTTTGGGACACCTATAGAACAGCTCACCCTTTGTATACCATTACCCAGCCTGAGCGCACACAAGAGTTTATCTACGGCATGCTCGACATGTACAAGCAGCGCGGGCGTTTACCTATATGGGAATTAGCCGGTAATGAGACCGATTGTATGATTGGTTACCACAGCGTAAGTGTGCTCGCCGATGCCATTGCTAAAGGCTACCATACTGATACTGTCCTGACCCTCGAAGCCATGCGTGCCACGGCTGAAATGAACGTCTTCGGATTGGGCGCTTATCAGGAATCAGGGTTCTTAAGTATTGAGGACGAAAGCGAATCGGTCAGTAAGACACTCGAGTATGCATATGACGATGCATGCATCGCATGGACAGCCGAGCGACTGGGAAACCTTGGTATGATGAATAGCTACAATCAACGTGCTTCTGCTTACCGCTCGCTCATTGATCCGGAAAGCGGCTTTGTGCGTCCGCGCACCAATGGAGATTTCTTATCGCCTTACGCCCCACAAGAGGTCAATAATCATTTCACTGAGGCCAACGCCTATCAATACAGCTTTTCCCCAGTGCATGATATAGAGGGTTGGATGGAAGTATTGACCAATTTTAGAGCGGCCCGCGAAAATTGGAATTCGCTGCCGCGCAAAAAGCAAACGATGGTCGTTAAAAGCAGGCACGATGTGCTTGAGGATTTGCTTGACGAGCTGTTTACCGCACCAAGCGAAACTACGGGAAGAGAGCAAGCGGATATCACAGGACTGATCGGTCAATATGCACACGGAAATGAACCTTCACACCACATTGCCTACCTCTACAATGCAACTAACAACCCCGGTAAAACGAGCTATTGGGTCAATGAAGTTCTGAACTCACAATATCAAAATACCCCTGACGGATTGAGCGGTAATGAAGATTGTGGACAAATGAGTGCCTGGTATGTGATGGCCTCCATGGGACTCTATCCATTGGTACCCGGTCAGCCACATTACCAGCTGAGTACACCCAAATGGGACGCCATTCACCTTGAATTAGCCAATGGGAAATCATTGGATATAGCAGCCAAAGGAACGGGGCCTTATCTATCAAGTTATAATCTGGGGGTAGAAGTTATGATGCATAAGCAGAAGCGTTTTGTCTCTCATCAAAAGCTGCTTGAAGGAGGTACTTGGGATGTAGAACGTGGTACAGACGAAGGTCTCTGGAATACTACCGAACGCTATAAAACAAGCCTCAATAACCCTACCCCTCCTGCAACCATCATTCGTGTAAACAGAACCTTCTCTGGGGAAACACCGGTGGAGATTATACCCACTGGCAGCTATGATTTATGGCGCTACGACCGCTACGAAAACGTGAAATGGAAAAAGGACCGCAAGGGTCGAGAACGCATTGGCACGGCCTACGATAATGGTTTTGTTACGGCTATTCCACCGCAATACGGATACGGCAATCACATCGCAAAGGCGGTGTTCACTCAGAGAGACGACAACTATAGTGCTCGCTGGATACAAGGAACCCCAACCTCACAATACACCGCAGGCGGTGCGGGTGCAGCGGTCGATGGCATTCGAGGAGATACCGATTGGCGCAAAGGCCACTGGATTGGGATTCAAGGAGAAGATGCGGTACTGGAAATAAGTTTAGAAAAGCCGAAAGCAATGAGAAGCATCAGTGTTGGCATCTTAAAAGACATTCGCGCTTGGATTGCATTGCCTAAGGCACTTGAAATAAGTATCTGGTACGAGGGAAGCACAGCGTGGAAGACCATTGATGTGTTGCCCGTAGAGAATCCGTTGGGTGAGGAAGAGGCCACAAGAAAGGAGGTCATTTTTGCCCATGATTCTCAGCGCACAGTAAAGAGAGTACGCGTGAAATTCACCAATGCTGGAAAACTCCAAGACTGGCACCCTGGAGCAGGGTACCCGAGTTACTTCTTTGTTGATGAAGTGTGGTTGGACTAACTAACTGAATTCCTCTGGAATTTCACACACCGGAATAGGCAGCATTTTGTGCTTATTCGCAGCGTTGAATTTCAGATAGACGGCCATGACTTCTGCTTTACGGCCTGAGAAATCTGAAACTGATTTTCCCGCTTCTTGTTGCGCCATAGCCCATTCTAATTCTGGATAACTGGCCCCCAACTGGTCTTCGTCTGTGCGATCATCCCCCCACAGACCGTCTGTTGGTTTGGCATCCAAGATGCTTTCGACTACACCAAGATGGCGCGCTAAAGAGAATACTTCTGTTTTCAATAGATCCGCAATTGGGCTCAGATCTACCCCACCGTCGCCGTATTTGGTGTAAAAGCCAACCCCAAAATCTTCGACTTTATTGCCCGTACCGGCAACCAATAAACCGTTGGCTTGGCCATGGTAATAGAGGGTGGACATGCGTAGGCGCGCACGGGAATTGGCCAGAGAGAGTTCGTTGTCCGCGCCTCCAGGTTGCATTGCAGTAACAAAGTTGTCGTATACAGGAGTGAGGTCTACCTGAGTGTGACGTGTATTCGGGAAGTTGGATGCGAGCCACACCTGGTGCTCCTGACCGCGCGAAGCTTGGTCTGGATGCTGGTGGATAGGCATTTCAAGGGTGAGTACTTCGAGGCCGGTGCGAGCACAGAGTGTGGAGGTGAGCGCAGAATCGATTCCGCCACTAACACCTACAACAAAACCCTTCACACCAGCGTTCTCTGCATAGCTTTTCAACCAATTCGTAATATGATCTGCCGTTTCCTGTAATTTCATTGCCTAGCGCTTAATTTTGACCCGATGAAAGGCACCTATCAAATATACCTCTTCGCAGCCACCCTCTTGGTCGCTACCGGCTTCTTTATTCAACGAAGTTTTGAGGGACCAAGTTCATTGTATGCCACAGAAACTGATGTGGCCTTTGAGTGGGAAGTACGTCATTTTGACGAGGCTTTATTTGGTGGGGATTCGCTCGATATGAAAAAATTGGCTACCTATTTCAACCCTTTTTTCGAATCCAACCCCATCCCAAATTTTTGGAAGCAAGAGCGCGTCAATCCTACGTTGCGTGATCATTATACCAACGTCCAGAACTTAATGGACAAAGAGGCGATTGCCGAGGATTTAAATGCGGTGAGCGGTAGAGCTAAAGAGTTGCTCGGTGCGCCGAAGCCCGAAGCACTGTATTTCTACATCAGCGGCATCGACCTTGAAACCCCTTGTTTGTACTACCCCGGAGCAGACGAAGCTGATCATGCAATGGCCTTTGTGGGGTTAGATAATTTCTTGGGTGCAGGATATCCTGGATATGAATTTATCCCGGCCTACCAACGCGCCTTGTTGCGCCAAGATCAAATAGTAGTGCAATATGCCCGTACGATTTTAGCGACGTTTGGATTAGAGAATTTCAATGACCCTACGTTGTTGGGACAAATGATTTACCAAGGTAAGGTGGCGGTGGCGAGTGAAGCATTGACCGGTTATGAAGTGGAGACCGCTGAGGTTTTAGGATATGGCCCAGAAGAGTGGGCTTTTCTTGAGGCAAACGAAGCTAATATTTGGGAGGTGTTTGTCCGGGACCAATTGCTTTTTTCCACCGACATGATGATCCGCCAGCGCTTGAGCGAACCGGCTCCTTTTTCAAAACTGGGAACGGCTATGGATGCTGAGATTCCTGGTCGTGTGGCTCGATATATCGGGTATAAATTAGTTCAATCATATGCAGAGAATCACCGCGATCTCTCCCTTCAATCTTTGATACGAATCCGCGACGCTCAGAAATTCTTGCGCGACGCTCAATACAAACCGTGATGGCTATACATAAAGAAAGTGAAATCACAATCACCGTCGGACTTGACGAAAACAAAATCCCTGAAACCATTACTTGGGATGCCACGGATGGCGGGGTGACGAACGAGCAAGCTAAGGCATTGATGATGGGCTTTTGGGACGACAAAAATTCGGAATGTTTACGCATTGATCTATGGACCAAAGACATGCTCATGGACGACATGAAGCGCATGTACCATCAGACTTTCATTTCTATGGCCGACGGATACGAGCGCGCGACTGAGGATACGGCCTTGGCTGCAGATATGCGCGACTTCGCCCGCTACTTTGGTGAGAAGACCGGGCTCATTGCTCCAGAAAAATAAAGGCTACTTCCCATACATCTGTGGGCTGATGCTCGCGTTGAGTTCGTCGATGTAAGTCAATAATTCTTCGCGACCGGATTTTCCTTCGGCAGAGGTCATGAATACGGGCGGCAGGGTTTCCCATTGCAATAACAATTTCTTCTTGTAACGCGCAATCTGTTTCATGAGCGCAGAGGAGCCGAGCTTGTCGATTTTGGTGAAGACGATAGAAAAGGGAATGCCTTCCATGCCACACCACTCCATGAATTCGAGGTCAATCTTTTGTGGGTCGTGGCGACTGTCCACCAACACGAACGTATTGATGAGATTCTCGCGGTTCTTGATGTAATTTGTGATCATCTTTTGGAATTCGGCACGCTTAGCCTTTGAAGTCTTCGCATAGCCGTAGCCCGGCAAGTCGACCAAGTACCATTGCTCATTGATTTCAAAATGGTTAATGAGCTGGGTTTTCCCGGGGCGACCTGAGGTCTTTGCCAGGTCCTTGCGCTGCACCAGCATATTGATCAAAGAGCTCTTCCCAACGTTCGATCTACCGATGAAAGCAAATTCATTTTTGATGGGGTCCGGGCACTCGCTGATGCGCGCGGAGGATTTCATGAATTCGGCAGTGTTAATCTTCATCTATTCTAGTATTGGCGCAAAGTTAGGCCATTTTCTTGGGCCAATTGGACCCATAGCTATTCACAATCTTATTCACACCATATTTTCACCTTTTCCCACTTATTCCCACCGCTCTAAGTAAGGCCTAGAGGATTTTTTAGTTAAATAGATGGCGAAAGTTATCCACAATGTGTACGTTTGTGGGAAATCGTGGGATGATAATTCTACTTTTGTAAGAGAGCAGTCTATACACATGTTAAATCTGATTGGAGTACACGAATGCAAGATGGATGCGAAGGGTCGCATCAGCCTCCCGGCAGCGCTGAAAAAGCAGCTAGCGCCGGCGATGGACGATGCTTTCGTGTTGAAGAGAAGTGTATTTAGCCAGTGTTTGGAATTGTATCCAATGCAAGAGTGGAATGGGGTCATGAACAAGGTCAACACCTTGAATCGCTTTATTAAGAAGCACAACGATTTCATTCGACTGTTCACCGCAGGAGTAAAGCTTGTTGAGCTCGACGGCGCCACCCGCATAGGGATCAGCCCCGACCTTAAAGCCTTTGCCAACCTCAGCCGCAATGTTGTACTCAGTGCACACAACGGAATTGTTGAGATTTGGGATAAGGAAGCGTATGAAAATGCTGTGAACATGGATAGCGATGACTTTGGATTGCTCGCCGAAGAAGTAATGGGCGGAATAAATCCAAGTCAGAATGAGCTACCATGATCCTGTTCTCTTAGCAGAATGTCTTGAGGGCCTCAAAATCGATCCAACCGGGTCGTATGTTGACGTGACCTTTGGCGGCGGCGGTCATAGCAAGGCCATATTGGACCAACTCACCACCGGCAAACTCTACGCCTTTGATCAAGACCCCGATGCAAAGCATAACCTGCCCGAGAATCCAAACCTGATTTTCATCGCTGCGAACTTTCGCTACATCAAAAACCACCTTCGC
>DMCR01000035.1 GCA_003445735.1 Cryomorphaceae bacterium | reverse complement strand
GCGGAAGTTGCGAATGATTCACCTAGGGAAGCTACTAGGGCAGTGGCCGAGGTTTTTTCAAATAATGCGGTCTCTTATATAACTTATGAGGTTAAGCCCGGGGATACACTCTGGGATATTGCTAAAAAGTTCCCAGGTGTAAGCGCTGATAACATTAAAACTTGGAATAAAGTTGATGAGTTGATCAAGGCCGGTGAGAAGTTACGCATCCAGACACAAACCATATCGGATTATACACCAGATAAATACCCTAGTACGCTGTAGGGTATGCAGAAACCGGTTCACATCTTTCTTTTTCTAGTGACATTGGGATTGGTCATTGCTGGGCTGAGTTTCCTGTCGCCAAAGGATAAGGTGAAAGTCGGCGATTTTGAATTTGGCTTCTACCAGCCGCAAAATTTATTGGGTCCTTTGTGGAGCCCTAGTGAGGCCGTCCTAGAGGATACTGTTGCTTGGGTGGTCGATTCCTTGGACCTCGATACCTTGCCCCCAGAGGTAGT
This sequence comes from Cryomorphaceae bacterium, assembly GCA_003445735.1. Classification (GTDB taxonomy): domain Bacteria; phylum Bacteroidota; class Bacteroidia; order Flavobacteriales; family Schleiferiaceae; genus UBA10364. The sequence goes on along the minus strand of DMCR01000035.1, from coordinate 2,041 downwards.
AGAAGTCGTGAAGGAAATCCCCCTACTTGATACTACTTTACAGATGGGTCAGTGGGATGCATTGGCACCGTTTTTCGAAGTCTTAGAGGATTTAAAGCGCGGTGAAGTCAATGCCGTACGTGTCATTCATTATGGGGATAGCCAGCTCGAGGGCGACCGTATCACCATGCAATTGAGAAATTTATTGCAGAAGAAGTATGGTGGTAGAGGCTTCGGATATGTAGCCTTGGAGCCACTCGTGAAACCGGCTTCATTGGACTTTTTGGAGTCACAAGGTTTTATTCGTAAAACAGCCTTTGGACGACGTGATACACTCATTAAGGACATGGCATATGGGCATTTAGCGTCGTTCACCATGTTGGCGTCGAACTCAACAGGTACGGGTTATGCCGGACAGGTAACCTTTAGAAAGCGTAACTGGGGTTATGCCTTGGCGCGCGATTTTACAAAGGTCCGTCTAAGTCTGAATACATCAGCCTTTGTTATTGCCCAAATCTATGTGGAGGATACTGTGTTTTATACACGTGCTTTTCCTGAGTTTTATGAAGGAGCCTTATCGCTCGATATTCCAGATGAAGGGGAGTTTACTTTGGTACTGCAATCTGATGAAAGCCCAAGAATTTATGGAATCAGTTTCGAGAGTCCGACAGGAGTGCATGTGGACAATGTGGCCATGCGCGGTGCCTCAGGGATGGTTTTTAATAAACTCGATGCAGACCAATTCAAATCTCATCTCGAACGTGAATCCTATTCCTTAATAATTCTGCAATATGGAGGGAATGCTATACCATATTTGAGAGACGAAGCACATGCAAAGCGCTTTGCTCGTTCGGCTGCGCGACAAATCAACCATATCAAATCTCTCTATCCCAATGCGGCTATTATCTACGTAGGACCATCAGATATGGCGCGTAAGAATGGCCTAAAGATGGAGAGTTATCCACTTATTCAGCCCTTCAAGCAGGCGTTACGAACTGAAGTGCTTGCAAGGGGAGCCGTGTATTGGGACCTTTATGATGTGATGGGCGGTGAAGGCTCCATGATACGATGGGTCGAGAGGGAACCGGCCTTTGCAGCGAAAGATTACATCCACTTCACTCCCAAGGGCGCCCAGTGGGTTGGTAATAGATTAGGGGAGATGGTCGAATTGGCCCAGGAAAATTACCGTGGAGAGAAGCAGCGTTTGGTGGACGAAGCTAAGCGACGAGAGGATTCTATCCGAACCTATAATCCCGCGTCATTGGATACGGCTGCAAAAGATTCTATTGCCCTATGAGAATATTAATTGCACTTGTATTTATGGTCCTGGCAATTCCTGTTCAAGCACAGGAGGAGATGGGGGGAATTGCATTGAAGTACCCGTTTTTGGATACCAGCGCCAACCATTTACAGTTTTTTGGCTCAGAAAAGGGCATGGAGAAGTTCTATGAGAAACTCGACCGTGCGATTTTTGAGCAGGACGGCAAGGTCAATGTCGTGCACATGGGAGGATCTCATGTTCAGGGCGGAACCTTGAGTCATACGTTGCGTTCGCAGCTGGGCCAATTGGCCCCATCACTAAACATTGAACGTGGCTTCTTCTTTCCGCACCGCTTGGCCAACACCAATATGCCGGGGAATATATATGTGAAGAAAATAGGGACTTGGGAAGGATGTAGAAATAGCATTCCTCGCAATAATTGTCCGTGGGGCTTTAGCGGGATAGATGCCATCACCCGTGATATAGAGGCAGGATTTGAGCTGCAGAGTTTCCGAGAGGCGGACGAGGCCTATGGATTTACAGAATTGCGTTTGTTTGAGCACAGTTCGAGCAACACAATGTTGCCCGTTGGGGCGCCGGCGCCAGATTCTGTTGTGGTGGATACCGTGGCGGGAGTACGCCGTTGGTTTTATAAAGAGTTGCAAGATTCGGTGGCTGTTCGTTTTGAGGCGGCTGAGGATGAAGAGCCTCAGTATATTCTTCAAGGCATGCAGATGGTGCGTGAAGAGGCTGGGTTGGTGTACCATGCACTTGGGGTTAATGGTGCGGCGACGAAAAGCT
>DMCR01000151.1:12850-13044 GCA_003445735.1 Cryomorphaceae bacterium | reverse complement strand
GCGCTGCGTAACCGCGTGAACATCGAGGTTCGCAAGTATTTGGACAAGCAAGGATTTATGGATATTGAGACCCCGTTCTTGATCAAATCAACGCCAGAGGGTGCACGTGATTTCGTAGTGCCTTCGCGCATGCAAGAGGGTAAGTTCTACGCTTTGCCGCAAAGCCCGCAGACCTTTAAGCAACTCTTGATGGT
>DMCR01000151.1:9519-12447 GCA_003445735.1 Cryomorphaceae bacterium | reverse complement strand
CAGCCGGAGTTTACACAGATTGACTGTGAGATGGCCTTCGTAGAGCAAGAAGACATTTTGAATACGTTCGAGGGATTATTACTTCACCTATTAGAGGATGTGAAAGGTGTTGAAATTGATAGTGTGCCGCGTATGACCTATGCAGAGGCGATAGAGCGCTATGGAAATGACAAACCAGACATCCGTTTCGGTATGGAATTAGCCAACCTAAATGCACTCACTCAAAACCTCGGTTTTATGGTTTTTGACCAAGCCGAGACTGTGTTGGGTATTGCTATACCAGGCGCTGCTTCATGGACGCGTAAGCAGATTGATAAATTGACCGATTGGGTGAAGCGCCCAGACATCGGCATGAAGGGCATGGTGTACTGTAAAGTCAATGAGGACGGTACCTATAAGAGTTCTGTAGATAAATTCTACACCCAAGATCAGCAAGCAGAATGGGCGAAGACTGCTGATGCCAAGCCAGGCGACTTAATTTTAATTTTGGCAGGCGAAGAGCGTTTGACGCGCAAGGCAACTTCGGAATTACGTCTTCATATCGCAGAGGAAATGGGTCTGCGAAACCCTGAGGTATTTGCACCACTGTGGGTGATGGATTTCCCACTATTGGAATGGGACGATGAAACAGAGCGTTACCACGCGATGCACCACCCGTTCACATCTCCAAAGCCTGAGGATATTGCTTTGATTGATACTGAACCGGGCAAGGTTCGCGCAAATGCCTACGATCTTGTGTTGAACGGTAATGAGATCGGTGGTGGTTCTATTCGTATCCACGACAGAGCATTACAGAGCCGTATGTTCGATTTACTTGGATTTAGCAAGGTAGAGGCAGAGAAGCAGTTCGGGTTCTTGATGAGTGCCTTTGAATACGGTGCACCTCCGCACGGTGGATTGGCTTTCGGTTTTGACAGATTGGTAGCCATTCTAGGCGGTGCTGAGGTCATTCGTGACTTCATTGCCTTCCCGAAAAATAACGCTGGTCGCGATGTAATGATTGATGCTCCAGCTTCCATTGACGAAGCACAGCTCAATGAGTTAAAGCTCGTAACTACTGCGGAAACGGAAGAATAGAAAGGCGCGGTTTTTGTAATTTTAAGGTCCTTAAAATATTTATATGCTTCGTAAACTATTGCTATCGTTTACCTTTTCTGCCTTTGCCCTTTTCGCCACTGCTCAAGATCGCGCTTCTAATGCGCTCACTAAGAGTGAGATTGACAATATGACATGGGTGGAAGCCATGCAGGATTACCGCGTGAATTTCCATACTGTAGTGGATAAATTCGAAACGGAATTTACCGGCAAATCCTATGAAAAAGGACACGGCTGGAAGCAGTTTAAGCGTTGGGAATATATGATGGGCCAGCGTGTTGGCGAGACCGGTGTTCGTCCACACCCGAGTGTTTTATACAATGCTATTCAGAGTCAATCAAGCTCTAATGAATATGGTGATTGGCGTCCTGCCGGTCCTTTTGATGCGCCTTCTGGAGATGGAATAGGCCGAATTAATAACGTTGCCTTTCACCCTAAACACAATGACACCATCTATGCAGGTGCGCCGGCTGGAGGTTTGTGGGTGAGCTACGATGATGGACAAACTTGGCAAACCTTTACAGACGAGCTGACCAATATTGGAGTCAGTGATTTGGCCATTGACCCACGACATCCGGATACTATGTATTTGGCCACTGGGGACCGAGATGCTGGAGATACTTACAGCTTCGGATTGATGAAATCAATTAACGGTGGGTTAAATTGGTCTCCAACAGGCCTTTCATTTAATGTGAGTAACAACTATCGTATTGGCCGTGTAGTGATTCACCCCGATAGTACAAATATTATCGTAGCGGCAACCAACGGCGGGATTTATCGCAGTACCAATTACGGCCAGACCTTTAACTTGGAGCAATCTGGGCTGTTCTATGGCGTAGAAATGGGCCATGGTGATACTTTGTTTGCTACAACTTCGGGATCAAGCCCCAGGGTTTATCGTTCGGTTAATGCAGGAGATACTTGGACACAGATGTCTACAGGATTACCTGCTACAGGAGTTCGCCGATGTGAGATCGCTGTGAGTACTGTACCTGGTTTATTATATGTTGTTTTTGGAAGCAGTAACAATGGTTTTGGTGGATTGTATCGTTCGACAAACGGCGGTTCGAATTGGTCATTGATGAGCTCTACACCTAATATTATGGGCTGGTCTTCTACTGGCAGTGGTTCAGGGGGACAGGCTTGGTATGACATGAGCATCGCTTGTGATCCGCTCAACGAGAATACGGTATATGTTGGAGGGGTAAATATTTGGAAGAGCACCAATAGTGGCGCCAATTGGTCTATAGTTGGACACTGGTATGGCGCAGGATCTGTACCCTTTGTTCACGCGGATCATCACCACGCTATATTCCGTTCTGGAACTTCACAGTTGTATGTAGGTACTGATGGCGGAGTTTACAAAACGGCCAATGGCGGCTCTTCATGGAGCCACTTAAACGACGGTATGAACATCACCCAGTACTATAAAATCTCTCAGAGCAGCTCTGATACCACTGTAATTCTTGCGGGTGCGCAGGACAATGGCTCACACCTTCGCAGTTCTACGTCGTGGAGCCGTGTGACGGGTGGAGACGGTATGGATAATGGCGTTGATGTGACCAATGATAATATCATGTATACCTCCATCTATTATGGAGATTTTTATAAGAGTACCAACGGAGGAGGCTTTTTCTCGTCCATCAACACGTTGAGTGCATCTGGTTCTGGGAACTGGGTGACACCTTTCAATGTAGATCCGGTTAATGGAAATACCATTTATGCAGGGTTTACTAAGATTTGGAAATCGACTAACGCGGGCACTTCATGGACAGCAACATCTTCTTCGGATGTGAGTGGCGGTACGAATATTGATGAATTCGAAATCGCTCC
>DMCR01000151.1:1478-9143 GCA_003445735.1 Cryomorphaceae bacterium | reverse complement strand
AACAATGGCGGAAGTACGTGGTCAAATATCACTCCAAGCGGGGGCTTGAGTCCTTCTCCACATAATATTTCAGGAGTCGCCATTGATCCAGATGACGAACAGCATATTGTTATTTCTATAAGTGGATATACTAGCAATAAGAAGGTGATGGAATCTTTCAATGGCGGTCAGACTTGGTCGAATCTGAGTTCAGGATTACCTAATATTCCTGCGAATTGTGTAACCTTCGAGAGTGGTTCATCTGACGGAATCTACGTAGGAACGGATATTGGTGTTTACTACCACAGCTCAGGATTTTCTGGCTGGGTGAGCTACAATAAAAATCTACCGAATGTGATCGTGGTAGATTTTGAAATCTATGAAAACGAGGATTTGTTGCGCATCGGAACCTATGGCCGTGGTGTGTGGCAGAGTCCATTAATGGCCGGAAGCACAGCGCCACCGGTAGCCTTATTTATGGTGGATCCAGCGGCACCTTGTGGTACGACAGATACTATTTCATTAATTGACCAAAGCCAAGGTTTGACGACTAGCTGGCAATGGCAAATCAGCCCGTCTACCTACAGCTACATAAATGGTACTACGGATTCGTCTCAAAACCCACAGGTCATTTTCTCTGCTACAGGTGGCTACACGGTTACCCTCACTGCAAGTAACGCCTATGGCTCTGACGACACTACTGTATTCCAAGCCATCTCTGTAGGCGGTGCAACCCTACCGTTTGTAGAAGATTTCGAAAGCGGTCTCAATGGTTGGGAAATCGATAACCCTGATGGCGGTATTACTTGGGCATCAACTTCGGTGAATGGAACGAGTCCAGGCAGTGTTGGAATGTTCATGAATCATTATTCGTACAGTGGTTCGGGTCAGCGTGATGAGCTGATTTCACCAGCACTTGATTTCTCTAATGACACGCTTGTGAGCATGAGCTTTGAATATGCTTCCGCGTACTATTCAAGTGGGTATTCGGACAGCTTGTTGGTCTATGTAAGCGATGATTGTGGTGCGACTTGGAACGAAGTGGCTGCATACGGCGCCACAGATACTTCCTTTACTACGGCAGGTGCTATTACCTCGTCTTTCGCGCCGTCTGACTCTACTTACTGGTGTCACGCTTCTAGCTCGGTCACATGTCCGACCATTGATCTTGATGCGTACAGCGGCATTAGCGGTATCCGAGTGAAGTTTGTTGCCGTAAATGGTTATGGTAATAACACCTTCCTCGATAATATCAATATTAGCGGACAAACCCAAGTAGCCCCAGTAGCTGCTTTCGGAGGCGATACCGCGGCTTGTACGGGTAAATCCGTAACGTTCTATGATTACTCGGCGCCGGCTCCAACGGCACGTCTTTGGTCTTTCCAGGGCGGCACACCGGCTACTTCGACAGTTGCAAACCCTACGGTGACCTATGCAAACGCAGGCACCTATGATGTCAAGCTGGTGGTTTCTAATACTGCAGGTATTGACTCAGTGCTATTAACGAATTACATCACCATCGCGACTGCACCTTCGGCTGCCGTTTCGATGGCAGTATCGGCCTCTACCCTGTGTATTGGCGATAGCGCGACGGCCACTGCTACCTTTACTAACGGTGGTATGAGCCCATCTATTGATTGGTTACTCAACGGCACTGTCGTTGCTTCTAATACTACGACCTACGTGAATCAATTCGCCGATGGGGATGTCCTCGCCGTACGCATGATCAGTTCGGACGATTGTGTTGCTAATCCTATGGTAATGGATTCAACTACCTTTACCGTCAATGCTCGTCCTCAAGTGAGCCTCGGGTCGCAAGGTTATGTTTGTGAGCTGGACGGTCCTCAAGCCCTTTCTGGCGGTCAACCGGTAGGAGGAATCTACTCAGGAACGGGTATCACCAATGATTCCATTTTCCCATCCGTGGCCGGAGTAGGATCGCATTGGGTCTACTACACCTACACGGATGCCACCACGGGTTGTACGAACACGAAGAAGCGCGCCATTAGCGTACAGGCGGCACCGTCAAAACCGACAGTGAGTCAGAACCCAACCACAGGTGAGCTTGAAGCCGCTACTCCAGCAGGTATCTTCACCTACGAGTGGTTAGATGATAATATGAATCCAATTTCCGGAGCCACCGCCGCTACGTACTTGCCGACAGCCAATGGCATCTACTACGTGCGCATCTTCTCGAATATTCTTTGTTCGAATGTATCGGATGCTTTCACGGTGGTAAATATTGGCTTGGACGAAGAGCTATTGAACGGATTAGAAATCTATCCTAACCCCGCTCAAACGCAGGTAAACATTGCCCTCCCGGGAAGCGCACAAATACGTATCCTCGACGCCTCTGGTCGCGTGGTTTACAACCAATGGGTAGAACAGCGCACGGCCATCGATGTTCAGCAGTGGGCACGCGGGGCGTATATCGTCCAAACCATTCAGGGAGGCACGAGCACACATGTCCCGTTAATTCTGCAGTAGGAGGAAAAACTTTAGGGCATAAAAAACCCGGGCAGGCAGTGTCCGGGTTTTTTAGTTTAAGAGTGTTGGAATTTATACCAATTCCATATGTGCGATCATGCTCCTAAACAAAGCGAGACCGTCTTGATTGTTGAGTTCTTCATCAGCAGCACGTTCGGGGTGAGGCATCATTCCAAAGACATTTTTATCCGCATTACACACCCCAGCAATGTTCTCCAAAGTACCATTAGGATTCACAGTATCAGTCACTTCACCATTTTCCGTACAGTACTGGAAGATGATTTGATCGTTCGCTTTGAGCGCTTCTAGGGTCTCTGCTGAACAGTAGTAGTTTCCTTCACCGTGTGCAATAGGAATTTTATATCCTTTACTGTGGTCTAAATCTGCACTAATCCCCGCAGTCTTGGACGCAGGCTTGATGAATACATTCTTACAGATGAATTTATGGCTGCTGTTGTGCCGTAATGCTCCTGGCAGCAAGCCGCTTTCCGTGAGGATTTGGAAACCGTTACAAACGCCGAATACGTACCCACCATTATTGGCGAATTCGATGACGCTCTTCATTATAGGGCTCATCTTCGCGATGGCACCGCTCCGTAAATAATCTCCATAAGAGAACCCTCCAGGAAGAACCGCACAGTCTACCCCTTGCAGGTCGGTGTCTTTGTGCCATAGGTTCACAGTTTCGTAACCCATGATGGTTTCCAATACGTAAATCATGTCTTGGTCACAATTTGACCCTGGGAAGGTGATGACACCGAATTTCATAGCAAATCTGCGCTTAAGAATTTGTACAAAGTTACGCTCTTTCTTTGGAATAAGACCTTAGGATTAGGGGTTAGGTAGGCATATAATAAAGGGGTGCCTACGCTAATCTTTCTCCATCATTAACACGCTCTGCTGCCACCCTTTTGAAGATTTCGCATCTTACGAGGTCTACCTGAGCCGAAGTGTTCAAGATTTCTTAAGGTCCAACTGCAGTTCATAAGGCGGATTAGAATTAGTTTTGTGGGGTTCTATTTAAGTTAAGACATTTTATGAGAGTCTCGGTTGTTGGTGCTACTGGAATGGTGGGCCAGATCATTTTGAAAGTATTGGCGGAGCGTAGTTTCCCAGTTACGGAATTAATTCCCGTAGCCTCGGAGCGCAGCGTAGGTAAGAAAGTTGCCTTTGGGGGACAGAATTGGACCGTCGTGAGCTTGGCCGATGCCGTGGCTGCCGCCCCAGACGTCGCCCTGTTTTCGGCGGGTGGCGCTGCATCGTTGGAGTGGGCCCCAAAATTTGCTGCTGCGGGTACACGTGTGGTCGACAACTCTAGTGCTTGGCGCATGGATTCGGACAAGAAATTGGTCGTACCAGAAATCAATGCTGATGTCCTTGAGGAGGGCGATATGATTATCGCAAATCCGAACTGTTCTACGATCCAATTAGTCGTTGCCCTCAACCCCCTTCACGAAGCTTTTGGCGCGAAACGCGTGATCGTGAGTACTTACCAAAGCGTTACGGGTACTGGGAAAGCAGCGGTTGATCAGCTCGAGGGCGAGCGCAAAGGCGAGGATCCTCAGATGGTTTACCCTTACAAGATCGACGGTAATTGTATCCCACATTGCGATGTGTTCTTGGACAATGATTACACCAAGGAGGAGATGAAAATGACCCACGAAACCGTGAAAATCATCGACGATGAGGGCATTAAACTGGCGGCCACCGCCGTTCGTGTTCCCGTGCAGGGCGGCCATAGCGAGAGTGTCAATGTGGAGTTTGAGCGCGATTTCACCTTGGAGGAAGTGCGCAAGATTTTAAGCGAGACGCCAGGAGTGACTCTACAGGACCGCCCGGAATTCAACACCTATCCCATGCCTTTGATGGCGGAGGGTAAGGACGATGTTTTTGTGGGCCGATTACGTCGCGACTTCACTACAGAGCGTGGCCTTAACATGTGGGTTGTGAGCGACAACCTTCGCAAAGGTGCGGCGACCAACACCGTTCAAATTGCGGAAGTTCTGATGGCTAAAGGCTTTATCGGGTAAGCGGTTTTTAAGAAACAATAGGTCCAATTTTTGCGTTAATACTACCATGAATTTGAAACTTTTATTGCTCGCCGTCGTAGGGCTGTCGAGCTGCAACGCACAAACTAAATCGAAAATGTCAGATCCATATGCTATGGCGCCCATTCCCGCGGCTGAAGCAGGCCAGGAGGTGGCTGTATTAGCCTCAGGTTGTTTTTGGGGGACCGAATTCTACTTGCAAAAAGTACCCGGAGTCATCGCCACCACGTGCGGATATACTGGGGGCTTTGTGAAGAACCCGTCGTACCGAGAGGTGTGTACCAAACGCACTGGGCACTATGAAGCCGTGCATGTGGTCTTTGACCCGGCTCAGGTGAGCTTTGAGAAATTGGTCCGAGTATTCTTTGAAACGCACGACCCAACCCAGCGTAACGGCCAAGGTCCGGATATAGGACCGCAATACCGCAGTGCTGTGTTCTTCCAAAACGAAGCGCAACGTGAAACCGCGAAGATATTGAAGGACTTGCTGGTTCAAAAAGGGTATGATGTCGCGACAGAGATATTGCCGGCGTCGGAGTTTTACTCGGCGGAGAACTACCATCAGGATTATTATGACAACAAAGGGGGAACACCCTATTGTCATGCTCCAAGGAAGTTGTTCTAAGGAAAACATTTTGAGCACAAAAAACCCCCGCGCCATCGGCGCGGGGGTTTTTATTTGTAGAGGATCTATTATTCAGCCACCAACTCGAAATCCTCCATAAATTTGGTCGTGTAGACCCCTTTGCGGAAGTTTTCATTGTCCAACAACTGTTGGTGGAAAGGAATAGTTGTTTTTATTCCTTCTACGATAAACTCGTCCAGAGCACGCTCTAGTTTATCCAAAGCTTCGGGACGTGTACGAGCCGTTACGATCAACTTAGCGATCATAGAATCGTAGAACGGAGGAATGACGTAGCCGCTGTAACAGTGCGTGTCTAGGCGCACTCCGTGACCTCCTGGGGCGTGGAATGAGGTGATAGCACCTGGTGAAGGCCGGAAGTCGTTGAAGGCATCTTCTGCGTTAATACGAACCTCAATACTGTGCATCTCTGGGAAGTAGTTCTTTCCTGAGATTTTCTCTCCAGCCGCGACCTTAATTTGCTCGCGAATCAAATCGAACCCAACTACTTGTTCAGTAATAGGGTGTTCAACCTGAATACGCGTGTTCATTTCCATGAAGTAGAAGTTACGGTCCTTGTCTACCAAGAACTCAACCGTACCGGCACCTTCGTATTTGATGAACTCAGCCGCTTTTACTGCCGCATCCCCCATCTTCTTGCGGAGTTTGTCCGTCATAAATGGAGATGGTGTTTCTTCGACCAATTTCTGATGGCGACGTTGTACCGAGCAATCACGCTCGCTCAAGTGACATGCTTTACCATAGGCATCACCGATCACCTGAATTTCAATGTGGCGTGGCTCCAAAATAAGCTTCTCCATGTACATGCCGTCATTTCCGAAGGCTGCAGCAGCCTCGCGACGTGCGCTTTTCCAAGCACCTTCTAATTGGCCCTCTTCCAGAATAGCACGCATACCCTTACCGCCACCACCAGCGGTTGCCTTCATCATAACCGGGTATCCTATTTCACGGGCCGTAGTAACAGCATCTTCATAGGTTTCGAGGATGCCTTCAGAACCAGGAACACAAGGAACACCAGCTTCTTTCATGGTTTCCTTGGCCGTAGCCTTGTCCCCCATTTTCTCAATCTGTTCCGCCGTAGCGCCGATGAATTTTATGCCGTGCTCTGCACAAATGCGAGAAAACTTGGCATTTTCACTTAAGAAGCCGTAGCCCGGGTGAATGGCGTCGGCATTAGTGATTTCTGCCGCAGAAATAATATTTGGGATGCTCAAATAGCTTTCCGAAGAAGGCGAAGGACCAATACATACGGCCTCATCCGCGAATCTTACGTGGAGTGAATCCGCATCCGCTTTTGAATAAACAGCCACCGTTTTGATGCCCATTTCTTTACACGTACGAATGACGCGAAGGGCAATCTCACCACGGTTGGCAATGAGTACTTTTTTAAACATACCTGAAAGGTTTCGTTCTTATGACGGATCGATCAAGAACAATGGCTGATCGTATTCTACTGGCGTTTGATCGTCAACCAAGACCTTCACGATCTTTCCGCTTACCTCACTTTCAATTTCATTGAAGAGCTTCATCGCTTCGATGATACATACGACATCACCTGGATTCACCTCGTCGCCTACCTTCACAAAAGCATCTGCTTCTGGGTTTGCGCTTCGGTAGAATGTGCCAATCATCGGAGATTTTACAGTGATGTAGCTGCTATTATCATCTGCCGGAGCTTCATCCACCGGTGCAGGAGCTGCTGGTGCTGGTGCAGGAGCCGCTGCCATAGCTACAGGTGCTTGTGGAGCCATCGCTTGAATGATCGTTGGTTGCTCAGCATCAGAACCTGTTTTGATGTTGATCTTGAAGTCTTCGGTTTCTAGACTCACTTCTTGAGCGCCGCTTTTAGCAACGAATTTGATGAGTGCTTGGATTTCTTTCAAGTCCATGTTCGTGTGTTATTTAGGAATATGAATGTACGAGTTATTTTTTATCGATTGCCCATTTGATCCACATGGCCCCCCATGTAAATCCGCCACCAAAGGCTGCGAAGAAGATATTATCGCCCTTCTTAAACTTATCTCTGAAGTCCCAAAGTCCCAGAGGAATGGTTGCAGAGGTAGTGTTTCCATAGTTTTGAATATTGACCACGACTTTATCATTGGTAAGACCCATACGACGAGCAGTGGCGTCAATAATTCTCAAGTTGGCTTGATGAGGAACCAAGTAGGCCACATCTTCACCAGTCAACCCGTTCTTTTCTAATAACTCCGCTGAAGTATCTGCCATACGGCTTACTGCAAAGCGGAATACACTCTGACCTTCTTGGCGAATAGCGTGCTGTTTTTTGTCAATGGTTTCGTGAGAAGGAGGTAGGTAAGAACCACCTGCCTCGATGCGTAAGAAATCTCTTCCTGTAGCATCAGTGCGAAGCAATTCATCTTGTACCCCAAGACCTTCTTCATTGGGCTCCATCAAGGCTACCCCACATCCATCTCCGAAAAGGATACAAGTGGTGCGGTCCGTATAATCTACAATAGTGCTCATCACGTCAGAACCTACAACCAA
>DMCR01000151.1:0-1088 GCA_003445735.1 Cryomorphaceae bacterium | reverse complement strand
GATGAACAGGCGGCTTGTAGGTCGAAGGCGTATGCGTTGGTGGCACCAATTTCTTGTGCGATATAAGCACTGGTAATGGCCACGGGCATATCTGGAGTCACAGATGCTAAGATGACTAAATCAACATCATCCACGCGTACACCGTATTCGGCTTTCATGGCTTCTACCGCTTTAATAGCGAGGTAGGAGGCTCCCATGCCTTCTTCTGGCTTTAGAATGCGTCTTTCTTTAATTCCGGTTCTCGTAGTGATCCACTCATCGTTGGTTTCCACGATGGTGGCTAACTCGTCATTGGTCAACACATATTCCGGAACATATCCGCCGATAGCGGTGATTGCTGCTTTCATAAGCTTTGTTCTTGTCGGGGCTAAAATAGGCCCCTTGAATTTTCTAGAGGTGCCCAAAAAAGAAAAAGTAGCCTCAAAAAAGGCTACTTTTTTAACAATGAGTTCGTTAAACGGGTGGCTTATGCCTTTTCCATGACTACTTTACCCTTGTAGTAAAGTTTTCCTTCGTGCCAGTGTGCACGGTGATAAAGGTGAGCCTCACCAGTGGTAGGGCAGATAGCCAATTGCTGATCAGCCGCTTTGTAGTGCGTTCTACGCTTGTCTCTTCTAGTGCTAGACTGTCTGCGCTTAGGATGTGCCATTTTTCAATTCGTTATTTATTCAACAAGTCTTTTAATTGGTCCCAACGTGGGTCCGTATCCATTTCTTCGTCTTCGTTCTCCAAGTAATCCTCGATACCGTTGCCGGCATTCGGTCCATATAGTTTTGCTGGAATACTCAACACCACCAGTTCGTAAATCATTTGTGCGATGTTGAATTGGTGCTCGCCATAGGGTAAAACCAACAACTCTTCATTTTCGTCGTTGTAAGCATCACCAAACTTTACCTGAACATCAAAAGCATTATCTAATGCTTGCTCGAAGGGCTCATTGGTGACGTCGCAAGGTGCTTGGATGCTGCCTGAAAAATTCATGCTGAGGTCCAAAACAGTCTCACTTTTTACCATTTCCATAGTGACTTTTCCACGCAATTGTGAATATTCGTCATACTCGAAAAGTTCAAAGAACGAGTCATCCAGAT
>DMCR01000159.1 GCA_003445735.1 Cryomorphaceae bacterium | reverse complement strand
TTCAGCCTTGAGCAGTATTGGCGCTGTCGTATGTGATCCAAATAATAACGATAAAGTATTTGCGGCCACCTCATCAGGAATTCGCATGACCACAAACGGTGGATCAGCTTGGACTAATCCTTTGCAAGGACAGATAGGTTCGAACGGAACATGCTGGGACATCCATATGGACGCCGGCGGCAACGTTTGGGGAACTTTAGGTGGTCGAGTGATGAAGAGTACTGACGGCGGATCAACTTGGACTGAGATCTCTAAGTCTAGCGCAGGCTCCACAGGATTGCCACGCAGTGGAGGTCGAATTATGTTTGCCTCTGCCTCAGACGATGCAGATTACATATACGTGGTTCAAATCACTTCTGGAAATGCGTTGGCCGGTGTATACCGAACTACTAACGGTGGGGACACTTGGACTAAAATTGGACAGAAATCAACATACTTTGACCCATTCTGTAGAACTCAATGTCAAGGAGAGTATGATTTGGCGGTAGGTGTTGACCCTAGCAATAAAAACCGCATTATCGTGGGTGGTATTACCGTATGGGAATGGGAACAAGGACAAGGTTGGAATCAAGTTAATGGATTCGGTCCTTACAACATCCACGCTGATAATCATGATGTAATATGGCATCCAACGGATAGCTCGAAGGTATATATGGTCAATGACGGGGGTATTTATTTCTCAAACAATGGAGGTACTACTTGGCAGACGTTGAACAAAAATTATTCAACTACTCAGTTCTATAGCATCGGTATTTCTTCAGATCGGTATGTAGTGGGTGGTACTCAAGATAACGGTAGCTGGGTCATGGACGGTTCAGGAAATACTCCAAATGAGGGCCGTACACTAGGAGCTGTTGACGGTTTCTCAGGTGATGGCGGTTTTTCTGCCGTTTCATGGTTGGTACCGAAAATCTATTTTACAGAATATCAACAAGGCCGTATTGGTCGCAGTGAGAACAAAGGCCAATCGTTCTCTTCTTTCTGGGATAACCGCTCCTCTCAGGGAATTGGTTCATGGATGACGCCATTCTACTTGTATGAAAATAGTGCTGACCCTCTAAGCCAGGATTCAGTAGATTTCAAGGTGGAGCAAGCCATTCGTTCACTTGGTTTTGCCAATGCTGGGCAGGATACGTTCACCTCGAAGATAGTTCCTATGCAAACGTCTGCCAACATGATTACTTCTACCTTCAAGGTGCAAAGCGGAAATATGTTAGTGGTTTCTGATGCGAGCGGAAACTTGAGCGGAGACGGTTCAGGTAACCTTAACGCTGCTACCGGTGAATTCACCGTAGTATTTAATTCTAGCCCTGCAGCTGAAATTATTGCGACTGTCGATCTTGCATTTGATGCAGGTTCAGAAATCATCGCAGGTTCGAACACTAACGGCTTGCCATTTAAATACATTTTGCCAAATGCTATGGGTATGGGCGATAGCATTGTGATTCAAGACCCTGTGAGCAGCATGTTCGTTGTAGGCTTCAGTGGTTCGATCTGGATGACTAGGGGTGCACTAGATTTCATGGTCACGCCAGAATGGTGGAAACTTGCGAGCATTACAGGTACTGTTCAATCACTAGAGGTAAGTGCTGATGGCGATTACATTTGGGCGGGTACAAGCTCAGGTAGATTGTACAGAATCTCAGGATTGCAAGGAGCACGTTCTTACACGACTGCCGACCTTGATAGCGGTGCTACTGCCGTTTCTGTTGACTTAGTAGATAACTATTTTGGTAGAAACATTACGAGTATTGCTGTGGATCCAAACGACAACGATCGCGTTTTGGTGACCTTGGGTAACTACAATAATTCGAACTACGTGTACTACAGCTCTAATGCCACGGATGCCTCACCAACTTTTGTTGTGAAGGACGGCAACTTGGGTAACTTCCCAGTATATGCAGCGACATTCGACAAGGGCAATTCAAACTACGCCATCATCGGTACTGAGTTTGGTATCTTCTCTACACAGAATATCAATACTACGCAACCACAGTGGGGTGCGGATAACAGCGGGTTAGCTCGTGTACCTGTATTTACATTGAAGCAATACAGAACAAACAAAAGCTCAACCAACGATATGGATGTACTCGAAGGAGATATTTTCGCCGGTACGTATGGTCGTGGTACTTTCCAGACTACTACACTTCAAACGACTCGTCCATTGGACATTTCAGAGCGTGATATGGAAGGTCCTGTTGACCAATTGATAAAGTTGTTCCCGAACCCGGCGGATGATAAGACAACGATGGAAATCAAATTGGCGGCTGGAGACCATACTATTCAAGTACTTGATCTCAACGGTCGTGTGGTAACTTCAATGCCATACACTGCTGCTTCTAATGGTGTTCAGCGCATCGAAGTTAATGTGAGCACATTGGGCAACGGATTGTACATCGTAGGTGTACCGTCTGTACCGGCGAGCTTCTCGCGATTGATGATCGTTCACTAATAGAATTAGAATTTAATGCTTAAGGCCCCGCCCACGGCGGGGCCTTTTTTTGCCGCATGGATATAGAGTTTTTGAAATACCCGATCGGGAAACCAAGTATTGAAGAGCAACCAGAAGATGCTCGTATTGAAGGCTGTATTGCTGTGATTGGGCGTATGCCGAATCAGCTGATGGAGTTCGCTAAATCTTTGACCGACGAGCAGTGGGACACCCCTTATAGAGAGGGCGGTTGGACCGTTCGTCAGGTGGTGCACCATCTTGCAGATTCCCATATGAATGGATTCAACAGACAACGCTTGGCCGTGACTTCAGCAGAAACTCCAAAGGTGACAGGATATCCTCAAAACCTATATGCAGTATTACCAGATTATTCGGCAGATCCATTTCTCAGCGTTATCCTGTTGGCGAGTTTGCACGAGAAATGGGTAAGCTTCCTAAATGGAATTACGGATCTCGGCTGGGAAAAATCGTTTTACCACATGGAAGATGAGAAATTGTATTCCATGAAGGAGAGTGTCCAATTATATGCTTGGCACTGCCAACA
>DMCR01000171.1 GCA_003445735.1 Cryomorphaceae bacterium | reverse complement strand
TACCAAGTCCCAGCGCCATTATCTAGGTGGCAAGCAGCACAGTTGCGGTCGTATATGTCTGCGCCATTGGCAATATCTCCGGCTATTGTTTGCTCGCTCGGCTCGTCCGGGAATGTGGTAATGTAAGCCGAAACGTTTCGAATCGCCTCATCATCCACAAGAGTCATCGCCATGGGCACCATGGCAGCACCGTTTGTATCACCGTCACCACCGCGTGCGCCTTCCTTAAAATGTTTCAATTGCCTTTCCAGATACCAGGCTTGCTGGCCGGCTATCTTTGGAGAGTTTAATTGCGGGTTCCCCTCGCCCTGCGCTCCATGACAGGTGGCGCAAATCGCATAGGCGGCCTGTCCTGCAGCCAAGTCTGGTTCGGGGATGTTTTGAGTTTCTGCAAATGTGGGTTGTGCGGCTATCCAGGCATCGTAGTCTTCTTGAGATTGGACAGTAACTGATCCGCGCATAATGTAGTGGCCTATTCCGCAAAGTTCTTCACATAATAGGTCATAAGTCCCTTCCCTAGTTGGATCAAACCATAGGTATGAAACCATTCCGGGAACTAGGTCCATTTTTACTCGAAATTGAGGCACTGTGTAGTTATGAAGTACGTCATGAGAGCGCAGCAATGCTTGAACGGGCTGATTTACGGCTAAACGCATGTTCGGATCATTAACTACCACGTCGTCTTGCCCATATGGATCTTGCGGATTAATGCCGAACGGGTTTTGCTCGGTAACATTCGAGACATCAGCAGCACCCAGTTGCCCGTCTGCGCCAGGATAGCGGAATTGCCATTGCCACTGTGATCCCAAAACTTCGTATTGCAATGCTTCTTCAGGGACAGTAACAAAATTCGCCCAAACGAAAAGCCCAGGGGCGAGCATCGCAACCACACCTATTGTAGTGATTACGGTTAAATTCATTTCTAACTTGTGATTTTCCGGCTCATATACCGCTTTGTGACCAGGCCTATGCCGATATTTATACACGCACCAAGCCATAAAAAGATTCAGAATTATGAAGGCAGCACCGGTCACCCAGAAAGTGACATTGATCGTGAAATCAATAAGACCCCAATTTGTTGCAATTTCGGTGAAATACCAAGGGCCGTCGAAGGCCTGAGAGAAATGGAAAATTACTGTTCCTACCACTAGGAGAACAACCACGACCGCTAAAGCCATAATTCTAGTTTCCTTTTAAAAATTTGGAACACAAACCCTGTGGACTTTGCATCGAGAGTTCTCTCGCGTCCATTAGAAGTGTGTTTTCAGTTTGCATCATTTAGTCTTAAAGGTTATGAAAATTGACTCGTAATTGAGCTTTCTAACTTCAGCATCATTACGGTATTTCAAACGCACCGGAATCCTATAGAAAAATCCCTTATATCGCAAGTAATTGTGGCATTTACAGCCTTTAAAACTGCAATTCTGACAGCCTTTTGTCAGGTGTAATTTGCATGGACACTTTTAGTTAATTATTCCCGACTTACGTTCGGATGAACCGAGTCAAAAGCAATGACGTTACTTGAGATTAATGAAGTTTCATGTTTGAATGCCCGCGCTTCAATTCGTCAATGAAGCTGAGAGTCGCAGAACGTGAAATTTGGCGAAATATTTCTATAATTGCGTAGATCAATTTACTTGTGACCGAACTAATACTTAACTTACGGGCCAGCTGGCGAGACTACTACGAGATGTGCAAGCCCCGGGTAGTGTTCCTAATGGTCTTGACCTCCGTTGTTGGAATGTTTTTGGCTGTTCCTGGAATGGTTCCGATAAGCACACTTCTATTGGGGAATCTTGGAATCGCATTAGTCGCAGCGGCAGGGGCGGTTTGTAATCACTTGATCGATCGCAATATAGACCTGAAGATGAAGCGGACTCACAACAGACCGCTACCCCAAGGTAGAGTTGGACCCAAACAAACCATTATCTTCGCCTCGGCTATCGGTCTCTCAGGCATGAGCATTCTGCTGTTGTGGATCAACCCGTTGTGTGCATGGTTAACGCTCGCATCATTCGTTGGATATGCGTTTATCTACACCGGATATCTTAAACATGCAACGCCCCAAAACATTGTAATAGCGCGGCTTGCCGGTGCGATGCCGCCTCTGCTTGGGTGGTCCGCCGTAACGGGGACCATTGATCCCGGTGCTGTGATCTTGGTCATTATCATATTTGCTTGGACGCCACCGCATTTTTGGGCTCTCGCTATACACAGGAAAGACGAGTACGAGAAAAGCGGAGTGCCTATGCTACCGGTCACTCATGGCGAGCAAGTGACTAAACTGCACATTATCTTTTACACGGGGTTTTTAATTGTAGTCAGCTCCATGCCCTATTTTATTGGTATGAGCGGAAGCTTCTACTTGGCTGTGGCCATGTTGCTGGGTGCCGGCTTTCAATTCTTCTCTTGGATGCTACTAATGAAGCCTGGACCACGGACAGCAATGAATACGTTCCGTTATTCAATCGTGTATTTAGCGTTTTTGTTTGTAGCCCTATTGATGGACCACTACCTGGTTTAAACAGCTTACATTCGTGAAATTTTCACCTTCAACAAAGCTGGCCCTCTTTTCTTTCGCAGGGGTCTATCTTGCACTTGCGATCATTCTTGGTTCTCTCTTTGTTTTGCGCTCTGAACAAAAGCTCATTACTCAGCTGGACGAGATTGGTACGACTTATTTCAGAGATTCCTTCGTGGTAAACGATTTTGAACTGCTAGATCAGTACTCAAACCGATTT
>DMCR01000083.1:5746-5894 GCA_003445735.1 Cryomorphaceae bacterium | reverse complement strand
AAATGGTGTGCCTGCTCGGCATTCATAAGGAACAAAATGGGTCGGATGAGACTCTTGTACATACTAATAGGATTTCAACCGGGCCAAATCTCTCTTGGCATCCTTCTCTTTTAATGACTGACGCTTGTCGTAATTCTTCTTCCCTTTT
>DMCR01000083.1:0-5439 GCA_003445735.1 Cryomorphaceae bacterium | reverse complement strand
GTCGTAATTCTTCTTCCCTTTTGCCACCGCAATATTCAGCTTTATCCAGCCTTTTTCACTAATAAAGAGTTTTGTGGGAACCACTGTAATACCCTGATCTTTGAGGGCCTTATCGATTTTGTCGAGCTCTCTTTTACTCAAGAGTAGCTTGCGTTCTCGCGTCGGATTATGGTTGAAGATGTTTCCGTGGGACCATTCCGTCACGTTCATGCCTTTGATGAATAATTCACCTTTGCTCATGTAGCAATACGCTTCCGCGATGGATGCTTTGCCCATACGAATGCTCTTAACCTCGGTACCTACAAGTTGTAGTCCCGCAGTATAGGTATCCAGCCATTCATAATTGAACTTGGCGCGTTTATTTTTGATCTCAACAGATTTCATACCGCAAAGGTACGTTACTCGCGGTCTTTGAGCATGGGAACGAAGGCTGCATCTCCCAACACCTTTTGAACAAAGGTGCCGTCGGCTTTTTTCTGGATGCGAACCATCTTTTGTGTGCCTTCGCCCACAGGTATGATCATAATACCTCTGGGCTTAAGCTGCTTGAGCAACTCTTTTGGAACATAAGGTGCGCCACAGGTAACTATAATGCGATCAAATGGGGCAAAAACGGGCATGCCTTTGAATCCATCACCAAACTTTTGTTCCGCCCTATACCCCAACATTTGCAGCATCTGCTGAGAAAAATCGAAGAGCTCCTTCTGACGTTCGATAGTAAATAGCCTCACACCTAATTCACACAGGACGGCCGCTTGATACCCACTCCCCGTGCCAATCTCCAGGATTTTTTGACCCCGTTCTACTTCTAATAATTCGCTTTGCCAAGCCACCGTAGAGGGATGAGAAATGGTCTGATTTGCAGCGATGGGAAAGGCCTTGTCTTGATAGGCATGCTGGTGAAAACCACTTTCCAAAAACCAATGCCTTGGAATTCTATTCATCGCCTGCAATACGAGATCACCAGCGATACCCTTCTCTTTTAAGGTATTACATAAAATGGCTCGCTGGCCCTGATGAATGGAGGAATCAGTCATTTTCACAAGGTTGAAATTACGCGCTCAGGAAGGGATTATTGGGACTAAATAAGGGTTGTTTTTAACAAAATAGAATTGGAACCCAATGACTACCTTTGAATTCCATGAAAAACAGCCTAGTCTTGGCCATCGCCGTCCTCCCACTGCTGCTAAACAGTTGCGACGTTCAACCCGCGCCTGAAGTCGCCTACCTCACCGTAGACACCCTGATGGTCGCACCCAAGACTAACCAAGGCACCGCTTCTTCAAAATTGACAACGCTCTGGATCGAACAAGATGGCGAGCAAATGGGAGCTTTTACCCCTCCATGTACCATTCCTGTCTTTGCCAGAGATAATACCACTATCCGGTTCATCCCCGGAATTAACCTCAATGGATCATACGCACAGCGCAATCAATACGAGATGCTGTCGCCTAATAGTGTAACCTGGGATTTAGCAGCACAAAGCACGAGGAATGTGGCCAGTACTAGGACCACCTTCGAGTACAATACAGTTTATACCATTGAGGTCTTGGAAGACTTTGACGACGTCGGCTTAAACTACGTGCACACCATTAAGAGCGATACTACGCTGCAATTGACCTCCGAGATGGATGAGGCGTTGAATATTAATGGCGAGTGGCCAAACAAGAGCGGAAAATATGTACTTCCCCCAACAACGCGAGGGGAGTTCAAGACCTTACAAGCCTTTGATTTACCGAAATATGGGGCAAATGTTTGGATGGAAATTGACTACAAGACTGACGTAGCACTAACCTTCGGGATTTTCGCCAACGAACCGCTGCAAAGCATTCAAGCGCCGGTGGTTACTTTATTTCCCAACGATCAATGGAATAAAGTATATATCAATCTCGTTACTGAAGTAAGTGCGTACCCCGCCGCCCAAGATTACCACCTGTTCTTTGGAAGCATCAATACTTCTCAGGACACGACTACAACGTATATTGATAACATTAAACTGTTGTATTGAGTTTTTCTAAGCGCATAGAAAGGGTCCAATTCTGGGCCTACCTATTCACCGATACCCTCAGTGGAGCCCTGGCCTACACCGCCTTGCACATCGTTCGTAAGATCCATGTAGAGCCTATAAGATTTGGGCATGAGGTAGCCATCAAGTTCGACTCCAAGTTCTTTCTCGGGCTAGTACTAACCTCATTAGTATTCCTAGGCATCAGTGGACTGAGCGGCATATATAGAGATTTGGCGCGTAAATCCAGACTCACCCTCGTATTTAACACTGT
Source organism: Cryomorphaceae bacterium (assembly GCA_003445735.1). GTDB lineage: Bacteria > Bacteroidota > Bacteroidia > Flavobacteriales > Schleiferiaceae > UBA10364. The sequence continues at coordinate 3,160 of DMCR01000083.1, read as the reverse complement.
CGCAGGCGTGATGATCACAGCCGTATTGCTCTTCTTCGCCATTTTCCTAGATGATTTTGTCAAAAACTACAGCCAGTACTATCTCACCCTGGGGACCTACGTGACCGTATTGTTGTGTATCAGCATGAGCTTTCGATTAATTTGGAGCACCAGAGTGCGCATCCTCATCGACAAAAAGAAGCTCACCTTCCCCACCCTTATCATTGGTTCCGGCAAGGAAGCGGCAGATTTATTGACCACCTTTACGAGGGACCGTAGTAAAGGCTATGACTTCAAAGGGTATTTATCCCTAGACGGAAAAACCACTGACGAGCGCATGAAAGCCATACCTTATTTAGGTACAGCGGCCCAATTAACCGACCTGCTCAATGACAACATCTTCGATGACGTCATAATTGCAATCCCTTCCGGCAATAGCGATCTGATTGCCCGAATGATCAGTACCATCGAAAATGTTAACGTACGTATCCATGTCCTCCCAAATGTATTCAGCATCATTTCTGGACAGGTCCGTATGGAAAGCCTAGGGCGATCGCTCATTGAGGTCAAACGTGAGCTTATCAAGCCGCACGTAGCTTTTATTAAGCGTGTCTTTGATATTGTAGTAGCCGCTCTTCTTTTGTTACTATCCGCTCCATTCCTATTATTTTCCATGACAATGATTGCGGTAGGCTCTAAGGGACCTATTTTCTTTACTCAAGAACGCCTAGGCAAACACGGACGTACCTTCCGCATCATTAAACTGCGCTCCATGTATCGGGATGCCGAAGCCCAAGGTCCCAAGCTCAGCAGTGAAGATGATCCACGCATCACCCCTTGGGGACGCACCATGCGCAAGTTTCGACTCGATGAAATGCCTCAATTTTACAATGTACTTCGAGGCGATATGAGTATCGTGGGACCGCGTCCTGAGCGCAAATTCTATTTCGACCAGATCATAGAATCCGCCCCGCAATACCGCTACTTGCTTAGGGTAAAGCCCGGCATCACTTCCTGGGGAATGGTGAAGTTTGGGTACGCGGAGAATGTGGAAGAAATGCTTGAGCGCGCTCGATACGACTTGATCTACACCGAAAACATTACCCTTCTTAACGATATCAAAATCCTCTTCTATACCTTAGTCATTGTCTTACAAGGACGAGGCAAATAAGAACCACACAAACCCAAATACATGAAGTACATCACAGTAATCGGAGCAGGAACCATGGGCAATGGTATCGCACATGTTTTCGCCCAAAGCGGATTTAACGTCCAACTCTTTGATATTAGCGAAGACGCCTTGCAGCGTGCCGTAGCCACCATTGGTAAGAATATGGACCGTCAGATCGCTAAAGAACTCCTTAGCGAGGCGGATAAGGCAGCGGCGTTGGATAGATTACAAACAGGTACTGACCTTGGCACCGCTGTGGCGGCAGCTGATTTAGTGGTCGAAGCCGCTACAGAGAATACCGCAATTAAGTTTCAATTGTTCAAGGACTTGGACGAATTGGCCCCAGCTAATTGTATCCTAGCTTCCAACACCTCTTCCATTTCTATCACCAAGATTGCGGCACAAACTTCACGCCCGGACAAAGTCATCGGCATGCACTTCATGAACCCGGTTCCGGTAATGAAACTCGTTGAAATCATCAATGGATACAGTACTTCTAAGGAGACCACAGATGCGGTTGTGAAGATGAGCGCGGCTCTATGCAAGGTTCCTGTTAGCTGTAACGACTATCCCGGCTTCGTGGCCAACCGTATTTTGATGCCGATGATCAACGAAGCCATTATCGCACTTCACGAAGGCGTGGCCGGCGTCGAAGAGATTGATACCATCATGAAATTAGGTATGGCACACCCTATGGGTCCATTGCAATTGGCCGATTTCATTGGCCTCGACGTTTGCTTGAGCATTTTGAATGTGCTTTACGACGGCCTAGGAAATACTAAATACGCCCCTTGCCCATTGCTCGTCAACATGGTGACCGCAGGTAAGAAAGGGGTGAAATCCGGCGAAGGATTCTACGATTATTCAGAAGGCGTGAAAAATGCCAAAGTCAGTCAACAATTTATTTAATACCCTCACTATGAAACTACACGCTATTGCCGCTGCCCTACTGTTCTCAACGGCAGCCTTTGCCCAAGTAGATTTGATCAACAAGGTCAAAGACAACGGTGCCGATGCACCCCTAGGCTACGAATGGGAAACCATCGTAGATATTGAAGCAACCCCGGTAAAAAATCAAGGTGCCTCAGGAACTTGTTGGTCTTACGCCACGACCTCTTTTGTGGAAAGTGAGATGATCCGCATGGGCAAAGAGCCTATCGATATCTCAGAAATGTATACCGTGCGTAAGGTGTATGAAGACAAAGCCGAAAAATACGTCCGTCTACACGGATATTTGAACTTCGCACAAGGAGGTGCCTTGCCAGATGTACTCTACGTTATCAAACACTACGGCGCGGTACCACAAGAAGTATACAGCGGTTTGAACTATGGTACTGAAATCAACCGCCACGGTGAAATGGAAGCCTCACTCAAAGGAATCCTAGATGCCGTGATTGACAACAAGAACGGCAAGCTTAGCCCAAGCTGGCAAAAAGGATTCAACGGCGTATTGGACGCCTACCTTGGAGACGATCCGGCACAGTTCGGATACAATGGAAAGACCTACACCCCACGCTCATTTGCGGATGAGGTGATCGGCATCAACCCAGACGACTATTTACAGCTTACCTCTTGGACCCACCACGAGATGTACGCACCATGTCAAATCCAAGTACCTGATAACTGGACTTGGGGAACTTCCTACAATCTACCACTCGACGAAATGATGGAAGCCATTAATACCTCTCTCGAGGCAGGCTACCCGGTAGCATGGGCTTGTGATGTGAGCGACAAAGGCTTCTCCATAAAAAATGGTATCGCCGTTATGCCTAACCAGAGCTGGAGCGACATGTCTTCAGAAGAAGCGCAGGCTGTCTACAGTGCTCCCCACGAGGAGGCGGCTGTAGACCAAGAAATGCGTCAAGAGCAGTACGACAACTACTTGACCCAAGACGACCACGGTATGGTCATCCAAGGAATGGTGAAAGATCAAGAGGGCAATCTCTTCTACATCATCAAGAACTCCTGGGGAGATATCCCTAATGATTACCGTCCAGGTTACTTGTATGC
>DMCR01000109.1 GCA_003445735.1 Cryomorphaceae bacterium | reverse complement strand
ACCAAAGTATTTCCCTTCGCCTCAGCTCTAGTATACGAGGTCGAGCCCAACAATGGTAGTGGTGTCTTGACCTTCTGCGGCGCCAACCATCGCTTCAAGTTTTGGCGGATGATTTTGATGTTGTCTAGGGTTGGGAGCAGCTCGGTCAGATTAACCTCGGCCGCATTCTTATTGAAATCCTCCCATAGGGCTTGTTCCAAGCGCTCTTTCCATGGGCCTTTGAGTGCCAAGCGTAATTGGTTCAATTTTTTAAGTCTGTAGGCGATCGTAGTGTCGCTTTGGGCTTGTTTGTGCGCACGTTGCAGCGCAATAAGTTCTGCTGTTATCATTGTCTTTCGTACAGATGGTCAGGGCCGTCAGTAGGACTGCTGTAGAACACTAGGTAGGGTTCGCAGTAGAGCACTTCTCCCTAGAAGGTGCTTGCGGGCGGCTGACAATCTAACATAAAACCCAGCCAACTGTTCGAGAGGCTCAATTGCCCTTCAATAGTGGCCTAATCGGCTTGCTGCAAAACGAAGGTGCTATCTGCGTTTAGTTAGAGGGTCCAATGATTAAAATCACGATCACTCGAATATTCCCCAATCCCGCAGGCACGCACATGCTGCCACTCGTAGGTGCCTACTATGGCATTACTCAAAGAGTTCACACTCCAGCCGGCATCATAGCTGCCTTCCATCGTGTAGTTGATAATCTCGTAGTAGCGTTTGCTGTTGTCTTTGGCGCACGCGTTAAACAACAAGACCAATGCTAGGATCAGGGTTGATCTCATAGTGAATTCAAGGGATGGTAGGTCGCAATCTCTTCGCTCAATCGCTGGGCGCTAATGTGCGTATAAATTTCGGTGGTTGTGATACTCTCGTGTCCCAATAGTTGCTGCACGATTCTTAAATCCGCGCCGCCTTCCATCAAGTGGGTGGCGAAGCTGTGCCTCAGCGAGTGGGGGCTAATGTTTTTCTTGATTCCGGCTTGGGAGGTAAAGTGTTTAATTTTCAAGAAGATGCTCTGGCGGGTAAGTCCCGTCCCACGCACGCTTAGGAAGACTGTATCTGTATGTTGGGGTTTGCAAGGCAGGTGCGGGCGTTCGTGCTCGAGGTAGAGTTCGAGAAACTTAATGGCTTCTTTGTGGACGGGTACTAAGCGTTGTTTGTTGCCCTTCCCCGTGACAATAATATAGCCTTCGTTTAATCGTAATAGCGATTGTTTTAGGGTACATACTTCGCTTACGCGTAGTCCACAGGCATAGAGTAGTTCAATGATAGCGCGGTCGCGGGTGGCATTGCCAGCATTCATGGGTATGGCTTCAAGCAAACGCTGAACCTCGCTCACGCTGAGAACAACAGGGAGCTTGCGTCCCACCTTCGGGTTTTCAAAGAGGATGGAGGGATCGTCTGTACGGATTTGCTCCTCTTGCATCCACCGAAAAAATCCGCGAAGTGCACTGAGAATCCGCCCTTGCGAACGGGGGCTGGTTCCTTGTTCGTGAAGGGAGATCAAGAATTGCTGAATGTCCTGAGCAGAAATGGACGTAGGACCTTTGCCGCTGTTTTGATCCAGCAGGCTAAGGTCGCGGCTGTAGGCGGCAAGGGTATTGTCGCTCAAGCCACGCTCAAATTTCAGGTAATCTTTAAAGCCTTGTATGGCGTTGGTCCAATTCATTCCTCTAATTTCGTACTTCAAATCGTACTTTAGCATCATGCGCATTTTAATTCTCAACGGACCTAATCTGAATTTAGTCGGTACTCGTGAACAGGGCATCTACGGCGCGCAGGACTTCTTGTCGTTCTATGAGGAATTAACTGCCGTTTACGATGATGCCGCGAGCTTAGAATACCACCAGAGCAATGTCGAGGGCGAGCTCATCGATTTACTCCAAGATGCCAATGGCAACTTTGATGGAGTGCTCCTGAATGCCGGTGGGTATACCCATACCTCGGTGGCCATCATGGATTGCGTGGCAGCTCTAACAATACCAGTGGTGGAAGTACACATTTCTAATCCATTGGCACGTGAAGACTTCCGTCACACCAGCTTGGTGGGCCAACGTAGTTTGGCTACTGTAAGTGGCTTTGGATTAAATAGTTATCGATTAGCCCTTGAAGGGATATTAAGCCATCTTAAAGACTAGTTATAGCGCTATCTGAAGTTTAAAATTGAATATAGCGATCTTTCTTCTCGTTGTAGATGTGCTCCACTGGAATTAGAATTCCCGTTTCTTCTACATCTCCAAAGTCTTTGTTGATGAAGGTTCCGAAGGTCATCATCTTAGGACTCAAGGTCATGTATTGCTTGATAAGTGGAGGTACGCTTTCTCCTTGCTCACCTACCATCTTGCTAAGTTGACGAAGGCCAGATTTGAAGCTACTTTCGAAATCATTAGGGTCTATAGGGAACAGTTCGTTTATGTTTGGTAAGAATTCGACATCCGCGGCTACCACTGGGGACATGAGCTGCTTTGGATCAGGGAAGAAATGCGCGACGAAGCTAAGGACCAAATTACGAGCTTCACGGTTGTAGGTAGGATACATTGTTACCTTACCATAGAAGTACTTAAGGTGGTCGTATTTGCGTACAATCGCACCCAGTCCATCCCAAATATTATCTAAAGCAAATAAGCCGCGTTTTGCATCTACAGCCGGCTGGTATTTGGGCTGTACCCAGCTTCTACCGAGCTCAATGCTGCACGGCAAATAGTCCTTTACGAAAGTTTCAGTGAATTTGAAGTAATGCCCCATGCTGAGGTCATGTTCCCAATTTCCTTTTTCCGCCACTATTTTTCCATCAATAAACCTGTATCCGCCAACTATTTCTTCTTCCTCAGGATTCCAAACGATTAATTGTTCGTATGGGATTGCGCTGAGGTCCATGTCGTCCAAATCAACAGGCTGACCCGTGCCGCCATCTGCCGTAGCAAAGGTGAGCTCACGCAAACGACCTATTTCTTGGAGTAGGTTGGGAGAGTTGTGGGCATTGATGAAGTAGATCTCATTATTGAGCTTCGAGGTGTGGCGCACGAATTTTTCCGACGTCAATTCTTTTTTCAAATCCTCTACAGGAACTGCAGGACGGATATAGCTGAGATCATTCATGAGTACAAATATACCTCGCAGATTGCGATTGGAGGCTTATTCAACGAGTTCGTACACTTGTTTCTTTACTTCATAAGCCCACCCGACATCGGTCTGGCTCTTATCAAAGGTCTCAGGAGCTATAGGCTTGC
>DMCR01000146.1:2740-7050 GCA_003445735.1 Cryomorphaceae bacterium | reverse complement strand
TAACGAAACTCGCCGGACGGGTTTATACCAAATTGATATTTTTAAAGATGATGTTCGCGTGGCTTTTTTCAAAGGCACAGTATATAGAACGGGCAATGAATGGAACCTATGAAACAGACCTATATCGTAGACGGCGTTCGTACGCCCATTGGAAAATTTAAAGGCACCCTAGCCGCGGTGCGCACCGATGATTTGGCGGCAATGACCATCGCCAAACTCATGGAAAAGAATTCCGATGTAGATCCTAGCGCCATTGACGACGTCATCCTAGGATGTGCCAACCAAGCCGGAGAAGATAACCGAAATGTGGCCCGTATGGCAGCACTGTTGGCAGAGCTACCGTGGAGCGTTCCGGGCGAAACCGTCAACCGCTTGTGTGCCTCAGGAATGAGCGCTGTCATCCATGCCCACCGCGCCATCATGGCCGGAGACGGCGACCTATTCATCGCCGGAGGTGTGGAAAACATGAGCCGTGGGCCTTATGTCATGAGCAAGCCTCAGACTGCCTATGGTACGGATAGTAAGATGTACGACAGCTCTTTTGGATGGCGCTTCGTGAATCCAAAAATGAAGGAGCTCTATGGTACCCACGCCATGGGCGAGACCGCAGAGAACCTCGTGGAGCAGTTCGGTATTAGTCGTGAGGACCAAGATGCCTTTGCGCTTTGGTCGCAGCAAAAAGCTGCAAGAGCGCAGGAGCGCGGAAGGTTCCGTTTGGAGACATTCGCCGTGGAGATCCCACAACGCAAAAAAGATCCTATCGTTTTCGTGGAGGACGAATTCATGAAACCGAATACCACCCTTGAAGCCCTTGGCGGCCTAAGAGCAGCGTTCAAAAAGGAGGGCTCGGTGACGGCAGGTAACAGTTCTGGGTTGAACGACGGTGCTGTGGCCTTGCTCATGGCTAGCGGTGAAGCTGTGGAGCAGCATGGCTTGAAGCCTTTGGCGCGAGTGGTGAGCTCAGCGGTCGCTGGCGTGGAGCCGCGGATTATGGGAATTGGCCCGGTGGAAGCGTCTAAGAAGGCACTAGCTAAAGCGGGTCTGCTTTTGGACAACATGGATATCATTGAGCTTAATGAGGCTTTTGCCGCGCAGGTTTTGGCCTGTACGCGCGAGCTTGGTTTGGCGGATAGCGACGAGCGTATCAACCCGAACGGCGGTGCCATTGCATTGGGCCACCCGCTTGGGGTGACAGGCGGTCGCATTCTTCATTCTGCAGCCCTAGAGTTGCAGGAGACGGGTAAGAAATATGCCTTGGTGAGCATGTGTATTGGCGTTGGCCAGGGGTATGCTACCATTTTAGAACGCGCGTAAGATGGCTATATACCAATTCCTTGATTTCATTCCTGTCGTACATCCTACGGCATTCGTACATCCCCAAGCGAATGTTGCGGGCGATGTGATCGTTGGGCCGCATTGTTACATCGGCCCCGGGGCAGTGCTCCGTGGCGACTGGGGCAGGATTGTGCTCGAAGAGGGCGTGAATGTGCAAGAGAATTGTACCGTACATATGTTTCCAAAAACCGAAACGCGCCTGAAGAAGATGGCGCATGTAGGGCATGGAGCAATCATTCATGGGGGCACGCTGGGTGAGAACGTACTCATAGGGATGAATGCCGTGGTCATGGACAATGTTGAGGTTGGTGAGGGCTCTATTGTCGGCGCATTGGCTTTTGTACCGCAGAATACGGTCATTCCGCCAAGGAGCATTTTCGTAGGCAACCCCGGCAAGGTGGTCAAGCAGGTTACCGATGAAATGCTGGAGTGGAAGACAGAAGGAACGAAATTGTATATGGAGCTTCCGAAGCAATGCCAGGATACCTTAAAAGAGGTGGAGCCACTCAAGGAATTGGAACCCAATAGACCAAAACATAAAGGAACCTATCAAACGCACAAATAGATGAACACAGTTAAGAATTACATCCTTGGAAATTGGGAGGCAGGCAGCGGTAAGGAATACACGGCGCGCCATGCGATCACGGGGGCAGAATTTGCCACTGTGAGCTCAGAAGGATTGGATTACAAGGCTATTTTAGACTACGCCCGCAACGTCGGAGGTCCTGCCCTGCGCAAGATGACTTTTCAGGAGCGAGGTCGGATGCTCAAGGCACTGGCGCTGCATTTAACGTCTATCAAACGCCAATTCTATGATGTGAGTTGGGCTACTGGGGCCACTAAGGTGGATAGCTGGATTGATATTGACGGGGGAATCGGCAATTTGTTTGCCAACGCATCCCTCAGACGCCAATTCCCTGACCTTCCCTACTACGTTGACGGCGACCTTGCCCGTTTGTCAAAACAGGGTACGTTCATTGGTCACCACATTATGGTGCCGCGCCGCGGGGTAGCGGTCCATATCAATGCATTTAACTTCCCTATTTGGGGGATGCTCGAGAAAATTGCCGTCAACTTCATGGCGGGTGTTCCTGCTGTTGTAAAGCCGTCAGAATACACCTCCTATCTCACCGAAGCGATGGTTAAGGCCATCATCGACAGTGGTATTTTACCGGAAGGTGCCCTTCAACTTGTGAGCGGCAAGGGACGCGGCATTCTTGACCACATGGATTTCCAAGATATCGTCACCTTCACAGGTTCTGCGGCTACCGGTCAGGTATTGCGCGGCCTGCCTCATTTGAACGAGCGCTCGGTGCCGTTCAACCTGGAAGCAGATAGTTTGAACGCTGCGGTGCTGGGTCCAGACGTGAAGCCAGAAGACCCGGAATTTGCACTATTTGTGCGTGAATTGGCCAATGAAATGACAGTGAAAGCAGGACAAAAATGTACCGCCATTCGCCGCGCTATGGTGCCGGAACATTTGTTGCCTTCGGTTCAGGAGGCGGTGATTGCGCGCTTGCAGAAGACTGTTATTGGTGATCCTCAAGCCGATGGAGTGCGTATGGGCGCTTTGGCGACACACGATCAAATTGGTCGTGTAGAGGCAGAGATAAACAAGCTGATGGCCGAACAAGAATTGGTCTTTAATCCAGACCTCGATCTTGTGGGCGCTACTGATGAAGGTGCGTTTTATACGCCAAAGCTGTTTGTGAACAGCGATCCATTTACCAATACGAAGGTCCACGAGGTGGAGCCGTTCGGTCCAGTGAGCACATTGATGCCTTACAAAACCATTGACGAGGCGGTTCAACTAACTGCTATGGGGCGCGGTTCATTGGTGACTTCATTTGTGAGCAACAACACTTCTGATATTGTTGCATTTACTTCCGAGGCGGCCGCTTACAACGGCCGAATCCACATCATCAACGAAAAGATGGCCAAGGAAAGTACCGGTCATGGTTCTCCGATGCCACTTATGAAACACGGCGGTCCAGGTCGTGCCGGTGGTGGTGAAGAAATGGGCGGTAAGCGCGGCGTCTTGCATTATCTCCAACGCACGGCCATACAGGGCCACCCGGACGATATCACAGCTATTACCCAGCAGTACCAGCCTGGCGCATCTCGACCTGAGGCCGTGCCACACGTATTCCGTCAGCATTTTGAAGAGCTGGAAGTGGGCGCGACGGTGTACACTGCAAAGCATACAGTTACGGAAACGGACATTACGAATTTCGCCAACGTGAGCGGCGACAACTTCTACGCACACATGGACGCGACTTCGCTCGAGGGAACCATCTTCGAGGGCCGAGTGGCGCACGGATATTTCATCTTGAGCAAGGCGGCAGGGTTGTTTGTTGAGGCGACAAAAGGTCCGGTATTGTTGAACTACGGTATCGATGAATGCCGATTCACTAAGCCGGTCTACCCGGGTGCAACCATCGGGGTAAAATTGACCGTAAAAGAAAAGATCGATCAGGAGAAGCGCAGTGAGGACGATGTGGCTAAGGGCATCGTGAAATACTACGTGGAAGTCTACGACGATACCGATGAGGTAGTTGCCGTGACGACCATTTTGACCATGGTGAAGAAACTAGACCAGAGCTGATGAATTTCGAGCGGTTTCCAGGCGCACAGTACGCCAACATATTCAGTTACCTGCCTTCAGACGATAGAGAGGGCTATGCGGAATTGGACGAAGAGACCCTACACTTGGTGGGGGACGTTCCAGGATATGTTGGGTACGAGAGCGTGAATAATGCCGAGGGTCGCAGCATCTTTATCAGCTATTGGCAGAGCATGGAGGCGGTGAATGAGTGGCGCGCGAATGCCCGTCATAAAGTCGCTAAGAGCCACGGAAAACAGTGGTATGCGGCCTACCACAGCATGCTCGTTAAAATTGAATATTCAGCAGAACACAATACCCAAATACTATAACCTATGAACGAAGCAGTGAACCAAGGCGGCGTAAATGTGGC
>DMCR01000146.1:0-2428 GCA_003445735.1 Cryomorphaceae bacterium | reverse complement strand
GGCGGCGTAAATGTGGCCGTTGACGATCGCGGTTTGGCGACAGTTGAATTTTTCCATCCGCTGTCCAATTCTTTGCCGGGCAAGGTCCTCGCTCAATTGGCCAATACCATCACGGAATATGGGGAAAATGACGCCGTAAAACTCATCCTTGTGAAGAGTGCGGGCGAACGTGCCTTTTGTGCCGGGGCCAGCTTTGACGAGCTCATAGCCATTGAAGATTTAGATACGGGTAAGGTCTTTTTTAGCGGCTTTGCCAACGTGATCAACGCCATGCGCAAGTGTCCGAAGCTCATTATCGGCCGAGTGCAAGGGAAGGCTGTTGGCGGTGGTGTAGGCCTCGCCTCTTCGGTAGACTATTGTTACGCTACCAAGCACGCGGCGGTGAAACTCAGCGAGCTGGCAGTGGGAATTGGGCCGTTTGTAGTGGGCCCAGCGGTGGAGCGCAAGCTCGGGTTAGCAGGGATGTCAGCTTTAGCGATCAACGCCACAGAATGGCGCTCTGCAGAGTGGGCCTTCCAGCGCGGTTTGTACAATGATATTTTCGAAGATGCCGCAGCGATGGATGAAGCCATTGAGGCTTTAGTGGGCCGATTGTTGACCAAATCCGTCCCTGCCATGCGCGGACTTAAGAAAGTCTTTTGGGAAGGCACGGAGCATTGGGACCAATTGTTGGCTGAGCGCGCTGCGATTAGCGGAGAGCTGATCCTGAGCAAGGAAGCTAAAGATGCCATTGGCGCCTTTAAGAGAAGGTAATTGATAAGGTTTTTGGAGCGTTCTTCAATCTTCTCTCCCTCCTCCAAAGCAAGAAAAACAGGAGAATGAGCCCTGGTTGTAGTACTACAAAAACGAGAATGTTGGCGAGGTAGTAGCCGTAGCCGTATTCGCCCGGTGCGCCGCCCATCACTTGCAGGATGTAGACACATTTCATAAAGAGGTCGGTGATAAATGCTTCCATGAAGACTTAACGTAAATGTGGTGGGATTATTGGTTATGGGTGTTTGGGAAATGGGCAGTCTATAAATGCAACGATGTTGCAAAAAGAGTTAAATTTGTTCCTTTAAACGGGAATAATGACACATCAAAAGAAATTACCAGTAACGGTGCTTAGTGGGTTTTTAGGTGCGGGTAAGACTACGCTGCTCAACCATATTTTGCATAACAAAGAAGGACTGAAAGTCGCGGTGATTGTCAACGACATGAGCGAGGTTAATGTAGATGCGGACCTCGTGAAAAGCGAGAATACCTTGTCGCGTACTGAAGAGAAGCTCGTGGAGATGAGTAATGGATGTATCTGTTGTACACTTCGTGAAGATTTGATGGTAGAGGTCGAGCGCCTTGCTAAGGAGAATAGGTTCGATTACCTCTTGATTGAGAGTACCGGGATCAGCGAGCCGGTTCCCGTGGCGCAGACTTTCTCGTTCGTAGACGAGGAAAACGGGATAGATTTATCGAGATTCAGCTACGTAGATACGATGGTGACCGTGGTCGATGCGTTCAATTTCTTCAACGATTTTGGTAGCCCTGAGACGCTTATGGATCGTGACCTTACCGATATGGAGGGTGATTTCCGTACCATCGTGAATTTGCTGACCGACCAGATTGAATTTGCAAACGTCATTGTGCTCAACAAGACCGATTTAGTATCTAAGGAACATTTGGGTGTGTTGCGTGCGGCCATCCATAAATTAAACCCTGGGGCGAAGATTGTGGAATCGAGCTTTAGCAAAGTCGCGCCGAAGGAGATATTGAACACCGGGCTTTTTGATTTTGAGGAGGCTGAGCAGAGCGCTGGCTGGATCGAAGAGCTTAAGAAGGAAGGCCATACGCCGGAGACGGAGGAATATGGTATTTCTTCGTTTGTCTACAAAAGCAAGCGTCCTTTCGATGCAGTCCGATTCTGGGACTACGTCCAAAGGAAGTTTCCGACGACGATCATTCGCAGTAAAGGATTGTTTTGGTTGTCATCAAGACCTGGTCAGGCGATGGTTTGGAGCCAGGCCGGTGGTAGCCTACGAGCGGATAGTGCCGGAGTCTGGTGGAGCAGTATGAGCTTTGAGAAACGCACGCAGTTTGCTTCGTTTGTGGAGAATCAGGCACACATTGAATCTGGATGGGACAGTACATTCGGTGACCGGAAAAACGAGCTCGTGTTTATTGGCCAAGACATGGATGTCGAGGGAATTCGCAGAGAGTTAGATGCGTGTTTGAGTACTCCTTCAGAATTAGCCACTAAACGTTGGGAAGACGGTTACGATGACGAATGGCCGGTGGAGCGTGCGTTTCCGATGGATTAATTGATATCAACTAAAAAGCCACCCGGAGGGTGGCTTTTTGCTATTCAAATCGTGGAAATTTCACTTCACAAACACCTTGATCGAGGCGCTCATGTCGCGGCCGTAAGAAGCGTGTACGCCGTTGGCGAATTGCA
>DMCR01000076.1 GCA_003445735.1 Cryomorphaceae bacterium | reverse complement strand
TCACCTGAAACAAAGGTCGATGAGGCTTCAAATGAGGATGATAATGGGCCAAAGGTTCTTGGGAAAATAGACATTGAAGATCCGAAGCCTAAGAAAAAAGAATCACAAAAAGCTGAGCCCAAGGCTAAAAGTGAAAAGACATCTGAAGAGATTCCTAAAGCGGAAGCTTCCACTTCTGCAGCCAAAGAGACTGAGGCAGAGACTGAAATCAGTACGAAGTATGTGAAGATTGACGGCCCTAAGTTTACCGGTGAGAAGATCGAGCTACCTATAGAGAAGCCTACAGGCGAAAAGAAAAAGCGTGTACGCATCAAGAAGCAAGGACCAAGCGGTGCAACTCAAGCACAAGCAGATCCACAAGCTCGTGGTGCACGCGGAAATCAAAACAAAGGCAAGGGACGTCGCAACCAACCTGTAGTTGAAAAGCAGGAATTGTCAGACGAAGAAATCCAAAAGCAAATCAAAGAAACCCTAGAAAAACTTACTTCGGGAAAGAAGAACAAGGGAGCTAAAATCCGTCGTGATAAGCGTGCAGAGCGCCGCGAAAAAGAGGAGCTCGCAGATATGCAAGCGGCGGAAGAAAGTAAAGTATTGAAGGTTACAGAATTTGTAACCGTTACCGAGCTTGCGAACATGATGGAAGTAAGCGTCAATGATGTAATCGGCTCGTTGATGGGTGTTGGGGTCATGGTGACCATGAACCAGCGCTTGGATGCCGAGATGCTAGAAATGGTGGCGGAAGAATTTGGCTTTAGCGTCAACTTCGTCGACGAGGAGGTAACAGAAACCTTCCAGGAAGAGGAGGACAAAGAAGAAGATTTGAAACCACGTTCACCGATCGTAACGGTGATGGGCCATGTTGACCACGGTAAGACGTCGCTGTTGGATTACATCCGCAAGGCGAATGTAATTGCCGGGGAGGCTGGGGGTATTACCCAGCACATTGGTGCCTACAGTGTTCAGGTCCACACGGGTCAAACTATTACCTTCTTAGATACTCCGGGTCACGAAGCCTTTACAGCCATGCGTGCTCGTGGTGCTCAGGTAACTGATATTGCCATTATCGTTGTGGCCGCGGATGATGCTGTGATGCCACAAACGAAGGAGGCTATTTCTCACGCACAAGCGGCAGGTGTGCCTATCGTATTTGCCATCAACAAGGTGGACCGTGAGGTAGCTAATCCGGATAAGATTAAAGAGCAATTAGCCCAATTAAACTTGCTGGTTGAAGATTGGGGTGGACAGATTCAGTCCATGGATATTTCTGCGAAAACAGGTTTGAACGTTGAAGAACTGCTCGACAAAGTATTGTTGGAAGCGGAAATGTTAGACTTGAAAGCCAACCCAGATAAGAATGCAAGCGGTACGGTAGTAGAAGCCTCTTTGGATAAAGGACGCGGATACATGTGTACTGCATTGATTCAATCTGGAACCATGAAAATGGGGGATTATATATTGGCTGGACAGTATAGCGGTAAGGTTAAAGCGATGCTCGATGAGCGTGGCAATCGAATTAAAGTTGCAGGTCCATCAGCACCAGTAAACCTGCTAGGTTTGGATGGCGCGCCTACTTCTGGTGATCGTTTCATCGTGATGGACGATGAGAAAGAAGCGAAACAAATTGCAGCTAAGCGTTTGCAGTTGCAGCGTGAACAGAGTGTACGTTCTCAGAAGAAGATGACCCTCGAAGAGATCGGTCGTCGTCTGCAGGTGGGAGACTTCAAGGAGTTGAACATCATTTTGAAAGGGGATGTGGACGGTTCTGTAGAGGCGCTTTCAGATTCATTGCAAAAATTGACCACAGAAGAGATTCAAGTCAACATCATCCATAAGGGGGTGGGTCAAATCTCAGAGAGTGACATCCTATTAGCGACAGCATCTGATGCTATCGTGGTAGGTTTCCAAGTTCGTCCTTCTGCTCAAGCTCGTAAGTTGGCAGAGAAGGAAGAAGTGGAAATTCGTATGTACTCGATTATTTATGACGCGATTAACGAGGTAAAAGATGCCATGGAAGGCATGTTGAGTGCCGAAATGAAAGAGGAAGTTAAGGGTGCCGCAGAGATTCGTGAAACCTTCAAAATCTCGAAAATTGGCACCATTGCGGGCTGTATGGTCACCGAAGGTCTTATCGAACGTAACCACGATGTTCGTGTAATACGCGATGGCGTGGTAGTATACACAGGGAAACTAGGCTCGTTGAAGCGATTTAAGGACGATGCGAAGGAAGTCCGTCAAGGCTTCGAATGTGGTTTGAACATCGAGAATTTCAACGACATCAAAGTGGGGGACATTGTAGAAGCGTACGAAATGGTAGAAGTGAAACGTACGTTGGATTAAACTCCAATAATTTGAATATGGTAGATCTCCGGTGTGTGGGCATCGGGGATTTTTCATCCAAAGAGTAGCGCTCCGACCCCGAAGAGTGCGCCATAGACTATAGCAATTCCTAACAGCCAGTAGAAGAGTAAGCGCAGCGTAGATGGCGGGGTATCGCTTTCATTGTGTTCCACCTTCCAAGCCACTGGCTTCCACGCGCCGCCTGGACGTACGGTTTGGAAGAATTCTACCAAGGTCGCGTGAGATTCTGGAGAGGTCATATACATGGCTGTGATCCAAGCAACGGTAGTGAAGGCTACAGTGAAGAAAAATGAATTCGGGAAGGCCCATGACAAGCCATAATGTGCGATTGCGTAGGCGATGAAAGGGGCGACGGTCGCAGTGATCTCTGCCCAAGCATTGATGCGCCACCAATACCATCTTAAAACTAATACCAGTCCAAGTCCGGCCCCACATTCCATGATGAATTGCCATACTCCTGCTATGCTGTCCATGAGGCATGTGATGTAGAGACCAATGATGGCTAGGACTGCCGTAAGTAACCTAGATACGTTCAGGCTTCTTCTACGCTTGGCATTTGGTGAAATAAACCGTAGGTAGAAGTCATTCACGAGATAGGAAGTGCCCCAATTCAGCTGGGTAGACATGGTAGACATATAGGCCGCGAATAAGGAGGCTAGAAGCATCCCTAAGACCCCTTTGGGCAGGAAGTCGCGCATGATGAAAATGTAGCCAAACCGATAATCGTGTTGGTATTTGAGGGCTTCGGCTAATCGGTCCCCATACATGGGCTCCCACTGGGCTAACCACTCTTGGTATTCGACTTGCTGCATGGCCGTGAGTGGCTCACAATCTGCTTGGCCGGTCATACACTCGTACGTTATAAAATCTGGTGTGTTACCGCTAAGTTCTCCACTATTGCCGTATAAAACGATGGCACTGAGGGCAACAATAATCCAGGGCCAAGGGCGTATAGCGTAGTGACCTATTTGGAACAAGGCGCTAGCCAGAAAAGAATCTCGTTCGTCCTTGGTTGAGAGCATGCGTTGTGCGCTGTATCCGCCTCCGCCAGGCTCGGCGCCGGGGTACCACGAGGTCCACCAAACCATTCCAAAGAAAGCGAGAAAGGAGGCTAAACCAATCTGGTATGTTTGACCGGAACTTTCGCCGTTGACTACCTCGGGCAGGAAACTGAAGGTCTCGTCTGGCAAGGCATTTCTCAATCCTTCGAGCCCACCTATTTCGGGTGCGCGCAAAACGTATACTGCTAAGGTAATGGAACCGGCCATAGCCAAAATGAATTGGAATACATCAGTATAGACCACTCCTTTAAGACCGCTGATGCTAACGTATACGATCACTCCAAGAAGGGCCACTCCGGTCCAAAGGAAAGCTTGTTGTTCGCTAATACCAAAGAAGCCTTGGAGCAGGGTAATCATTGCGACGTTGACCCAGCCCATGATTAGCACGTTCATGAAGGCACCGAGGTAAATGGATTTAAATCCACGGAGAATAGCGGCGGGGCGTCCGGAATAACGGAACTCGATAAATTCGACTTCGGTGGAGAGGCCGCTTCTACGCCATAATCGGGCAAAGAAAACGGTGGTGAGCATACCACCCGCAAGGAGGTTCCACCACAACCAGTTACCGCTGATTCCGTATTGTCCGACCAGCTCGGTTACCGCCAGAGGGGTATCTGCCGCGAAGGTGGTCGCGATCATGGAGATCCCTGCTATATACCAAGGAAGATTTCGTCCGCCGAGGAAGTATTCGCTCAGGCTTTTCTTTTTGCTGCGACCGAAGTAGAGGCCAACAGAAATAGTGAGAACCAATAAAGCAATGAGGACCACTGTATCGAAGGTGCTTAGAACCATGTTACTTGCGTTTGGCGACGAAGAAATCGCTCATGATTTGGCCACATTCCTCTGCGAGAATGCCGGTGATGACCTTGGTTTTAGGATGCAGGGAACCTCCGTGTAAGGCAAAGCCGCGCTTTTCGTCAGAAGCGCCGTATACGACAGTGCCAATTTGTGACCAGAACAAAGCCCCGGCACACATAGGGCAAGGTTCAAGCGTCACATACAAGGTACATTTGTTGAGGTATTTGGACGCCAAGTAGCTGCTTGCTGCTGTGATTGC
This sequence comes from Cryomorphaceae bacterium, assembly GCA_003445735.1. Lineage (GTDB taxonomy): Bacteria > Bacteroidota > Bacteroidia > Flavobacteriales > Schleiferiaceae > UBA10364. The sequence goes on along the minus strand of DMCR01000076.1, from coordinate 629 downwards.
TTGGATTTCTGCATGGGCTGTGACATCGACCAATCGTTCGGTGAGGTTGTGCGTACGAGCGATGATTTTTCCTCCAGCCACTAGTACGGCGCCTACTGGGACTTCTCCAACTTCAGCGGCAATGCGGGCTTCCTTGATGGCGGCGCGCATAAATCTCTCGTGATCGTTCATTGATAGCATCTTCCATGCAAAATAGGGATTTGCCCCACAAGTTTGGCTATTTTTGCAATTCAAAGAAATAAGACATGTACAGATCTCACACGTGTGGCGAATTGCGCGCATCTCATATCGGACAAACAGTAACCTTGGCAGGTTGGGTACAACGCTCGAGAGAATTGGGAGGTATGACCTTTCTGGACTTACGTGACCGTTACGGAATTACCCAGGTTGCATTTAATGAGGAGTGGAATGCTGATTTGTTGAAGGAAGCCAGAGAACTAGGCCGCGAGTGGGTGGTTCAAATTGAAGGTGAGGTAATCGAGCGTCACAGCAAGAATGCCAACATACCTACGGGCGATGTGGAGATTAAGAGTGCTAAGCTTGTTGTGTTAAACGCAGCAAACACTCCTCCGTTTACGATAGAAGAGGAAAGTGATGGCGGCGAGGAGCTTCGCATGAAATACCGCTAC
>DMCR01000060.1 GCA_003445735.1 Cryomorphaceae bacterium | reverse complement strand
AATTCTATGGCGTAATACCGCCGGCGCTACTGCACGAACATCTTCCGGTGTCACGAATCCGCGGTGTCTTAAGAAGGCATGACAGCGTGCCGCTTTTGCGAGCGCTATCGAGCCCCTTGGCGACGCCCCGAAGCTGATTTTATTCACGAGGTCGCCCATCTTATACTTCTGAGGCGCTCGCGTAGAAAAGACGATATCGAGGATGTAGGTCTCGATTTTTTCGTCCATGTAAATTTTATCTATGAATTGGCGGGCATGCAGAATCTGCTTCAAGCTCACCACCGCCTTTAGCGTGGCAAAACCTTCGCCCATATGGCGACGCATGATCTCGCGCTCTTCTTCTTTCTCAGGATAACCGAGCTGAACTTTGAGGAGGAATCGGTCCATCTGTGCTTCCGGCAGTGGGTAAGTTCCCTCCTGTTCCACTGGGTTTTGAGTGGCCATGACTAAGAAGGGTTTGGGCAGCGGGTAGCTTTCCTCGCCGATGGTGACTTGGCGCTCTTGCATGGCTTCAAGCAAGGCACTCTGCACCTTGGCAGGGGCGCGATTGATCTCATCGGCCAATACGAAGTTGCTGAAAATCGGTCCCTGCTTGGTTTCGAACGCATGGTCTTTCATGTTATAGATCTGCGTCCCGATCACGTCTGAAGGGAGCAGGTCAGGAGTGAATTGGACCCTAGAAAAACTACCACCGAGCGTTTGGCTCAGGCTGTTAATGGCTAGTGTCTTGGCAAGTCCGGGCACCCCTTCAAGAAGGATGTGGCCGTTCGCTAAAAGTCCGATGAGCAGTCCTTCGATCATACCCTCTTGCCCTACGATGACTTTGCCTAATTCGCTTTTGAGCAAATCAACAAAAGCGCTTTCGTTCTTAATTTCTTCGTTTAATGCCATGATATCTGGAGCACCTTCCATAACGTAGTTTTTTTGTGTCTCAAAAGAAGAAAAACTACGGGAATTGGCCCGTTAAAAGAGGGTTAAAAAAGAGGAAGAATTCGCCCTTCCGCGATCCCGTAGTACTGGCCTTGTTCCTGCAAAGCATGTACGCCGGTGAAGGGACCAAAGGCCGGTAGTACCCCAAGGTGGGCATTGAAGAAAAATGCCTTCATTTTGATATGCCCCCGGCCCTTGCCTCGTAAGGTGGCACCTGGGTGGAGGTGGCCGCACAATAAGAAGCTATTGGAATGTTGGGATTGGATGAGATCGAGGTCGAAGGGAATGTTTTGATCGAAATTCGACCCTGGAGGCTCGTGCAGGCAAAGGAAAGGTCCTGCGGCGAGCTGACCTACCACTTCAAGGGCGGAATGTTCCGGGATATCCACGTCGTGATTACCCTTGATCAGCACGAAGGAATGCTCCGCAAACTCCCCTATCAGGTCCAGTAGATCCTGAGTTTCGGTGTTCTGTAGATTGTGAAATAGGTCGCCGAGAAAGATGATTTGGGCCGCGTCGTGTCGAGCAAAAGCATTGCGTAACAAGCGTATGGCGTGGGTGTGTATTCCCTTAGGTGTAGGAATGCCGAAGGCGCGAAAATGCCCGCTTTTCCCTAAGTGCACATCGGCAATAAAAAGAGTGTTTTCCTCGGCCCAATATGCGGTGCCGTCCGGATATAACCAGAGTGTATGTTCTCCGATGCTATGGGCGATGGCCCCGAGCATTATTTGAATACGCTACGTTGGAAGAGGAACAACAAACCTACCCCCGTTGAAATGGCCATGTCGGCGATGTTGAAGATGGGACGGAAGAAGGTGAAATATTCTCCACCCCAGATGGGCAACCATTTGGGTAATTCTCCGCTAAAGAGCGGGAAGTATAACATATCGACCACCTTGCCTTGTAAGAATGGTGCATAGCCCCCGGCCTCGGGCATAAAGGTGGCTACTCGGCCCAAACTATCTGAAAAAATCATTCCATAAAACAAGCCGTCAATCACATTCCCGATGGCGCCTGCGAGTATGAGGCTGAGGCCCCATAGACCAACAGCGCCCACGCTTTTTTTCAAGCTTTGGCGTAGCCAATACACAATACCGATAATGGCGACAATTCGGAAAAGAGTGAGGGCAATTTTACCGGCCACACCGCCCCAAGTAATTCCCCAAGCCATGCCTGGGTTTTCTGTAAAATGGATGTAAAACCAAGAAGTGATTTCGTGACTTTGCCCTAAGTACATATTGGTTTTGACCCACAGCTTTACTAGCTGGTCGATCAATAAGGTACCAAGGACAATGTAGAGGGCTTTTCTCAACGTTGCTTCAATTTGGCTTCCATGCTCATCGTAGCATGTGGGACCAATTTTAGTCGCTCCGCTTCAATCAACTTTCCAGTCACACGGCAAAGGCCGTAGGTTTTATTTTCAATGCGAATCAAGGCGTTCTTCAAGTCACGAATGAACTTCTCTTGACGCGAGGCGAGTTGTGAATTACTCTCCTTGCTCATTACTGACGAGCCTTCTTCAAATGATTTAAACTGCGGGGACGTATCGTCCGTACCGTTGTTTTTGTCGTTGGCAAATTGCTCACGCAACAAATCCAGGTCGCGCTCCGCTTTGTCGATTTTTTTCAAGATAATCTCCTTGAACTCATGAAGTTCCTTATCTGAGAATCTTGTTTTTTCTTTTCCTGCCATAATTTCTAGTGTTAATTAGAACCAAAGTCGGTTAAGGAAGGCACCGAAAATAATTTTATTTTTTGATAATTGAAACACTTATTTCATGACCTTCGATATCCATTGTATGTTCGGCGCTTTCAACATACGATATAGAATCTGCTAATACCTCTGCATTCACATAGTCTATGAATTCTGCGAGTGCTGATTGGAAAACTTCAGAGGCCATAATCTGGATATTAATACGGTCCACAACCTCGAGTCCCGAAGATTTTCTCAGGTTCTGTACGCGATTTACCAATTCTCTTGCCAGACCTTCGTTTCTTAAAGCATGCGTCATTTCCGCATCCAAAGCAACGGTCAGGCCATCGCCCGTAGCCACCAGCATGCCTGGAATATCTTCCGTCAACACTTCACAATCTTCAATAGAAATAGTCACTGGCAATCCTTGATCCTCGAAGGTCAACGATCCGGCTGCTTCAAACTCTTCGATAGCAGAACTGTCCATACCTTCTACAAAGGCCTTCACCGCTTTCATATGGCGCCCCACTTTTGGTCCTAATGCCTTAAAGTTTGGCTTCACCTTCTTCACGAACACTCCAGCATCTGGGGCAATGACCTCCAACGCCTTGACATTCACCTCAGCAAGCAAAATCTCGCGTATGCTCTCCAAAAGGTCTGCATCGCTATCGTTCAGCGCAGGTACCAAAACTCGGGCGAGTGGCTGACGCACCTTGAGGTTTTCCTTTTTTCGGATAGAAAGTACCAAAGAAGTAAGCTTGCGGGCCGTGTTGATTTTTTTCTCGAGTTCCGGTTTGATTAGGCTTTTATCGGCCTCAGGGAAGGACGTTAAATGCACACTGTTCAATCCTGCTTTACTAATGCCTGCGTAGAGGTCTTGGTATAATTGGTCCGAATAAAAAGGCGCCAACGGTGCCATCAGACGGCTCAATGTCTCCAAACACGTCCACAAGGTTTGGTAAGCGCTGATCTTGTCCCGACCGTATTCGCCTTTCCAGAAACGACGACGTCCTAGGCGCACGTACCAGTTCGATAATTTTTCCGTAGTAAACTCCTGCACAGGACGGAACGCGCGAGTAGGCTCGAAGGCCTCCATTCCTTCTTCCACTTCCGCCACCAACGAATGCAATTCTGAAAGAATCCATTGATCCATTTCAGGACGTTCGCCCACAATGATTTCTGCTTCTTCAAACTTGAAGCCGTCGACATTGGCGTACAGAGCGAAGAAGGCATAAGTATTGTGTAGCGTACCAAAGAACTTGCGACGAACCTCTTCCAAACCGTCTATATCAAAACGGAGGTTGTCCCAAGGTGAGGCATTAGTCAACATATACCAACGCAAGGCATCGGCCCCGTATTGATCCATGGTAGTAAATGGATCTACGGCGTTGCCCAAACGTTTGGACATTTTTTGACCGTTCTTATCCAATACCAGTCCGTTCGAAATGACCGTTTTATATGCGATGCTATCAAAGACCATCGAAGCGATGGCGTGTAGGGTAAAGAACCATCCGCGCGTTTGATCTACCCCTTCTGCAATGAAATGCGCAGGGTAGGCGCCATTGTTCTCAATTTTATCCTTGTTTTCAAAAGGGTAGTGCCATTGCGCAAAAGGCATGGCGCCAGAGTCAAACCACACATCTATTAAGTCAGGCTCTCTATACATTGGTTCTCCAGAATCAGAAACTAAAATGATGTTATCAACAAAAGGTCTGTGAAGGTCTAATAAGGAATAGTTTTTTTCTGAAAAATCGGAAGGATTAAATTTTTCCAATGGATTTGAATTCATTAAACCAGCGCTAACGGCCAGATTTATCTCATGTTTTAAACTTTCTAATGATCCAATACATTTTTCTTCTTTACTGTTTTTAGTTCTCCAAATTGGAATTGGAATTCCCCAGAATCTTGACCTAGAAAGGTTCCAGTCTAAAAGGTTTTCTAGCCAGTTTCCAAAGCGACCTTCTCCTGTCGATTTAGGCTTCCAATTAATTGAACGATTAAGGTCCATCATTTTATTTTTATATTCAGAAGTTTTAACAAACCAACTATCCATTGGGTAATATAAAATAGGCTTATCTGTTCTCCAGCAATG
>DMCR01000133.1 GCA_003445735.1 Cryomorphaceae bacterium | reverse complement strand
GTATTCGTGAGAGCCGAAGCAGTAATTGAATTTTATGGAGTCCGATTGTGCGATAAAGCTGAATTCAATACTTACCATGTCTTTGATCGCATAGCCCGCACTTCCCAATTGGCTCAATACGCTGGCCAATTCGCTATCGGTAAATGTCGTGTTACTTCCTGTCCCCGGGCTGCTCGCGATAACATCCGAGCTCTGTTGCGCAGCAACCATCACAATTCCCGATTGCACTGGGAAAGTCGTGTCGTTTGCTCGAAAATACCCTATTTGAGTTGTGTTCGGTTGCGATAGATTAAACCCATTTTGGCCCATGTTGAACACGGAAAGATTTGAGTCTACCAATACGTTTGAAGCCATCCAGTATGGGTTTTTGTAAGTCCCGTTAGTACTTACTGTCATACTAGGTTGTGCGGTTAACAGGCCGGCTGCACACAACGCTAAGGCTAGTAGGAATTCGCGCATGTCCGAATATAGGAATTTAATTGTAGGCCTTACCTTTGAAGGGAACCCGAAATGTAATCCACAATGAACCCCAAATCATTTATCGATAAGCACAGAGAACGCATGCTCAATGAACTCTTTGATCTTTTGCGTATCCCTTCGATTTCAGCGGACCCCGCCTACAATAATCAAGTGGCCCTATGTGCTGAACATATTGCAGCACACATGACGGATTTGGGCATTCAAAACGTCAACATCTATCCTACCCAAGGCCATCCTATTGTCTATGGTGATTTCTTAGTCGACCCTGCCTTGCCGACTGTATTAGTTTATGGTCATTATGATGTCCAACCGGCCGACCCTATCGAACTTTGGGATAATGATCCGTTTGACCCCATCATTAAGACCAATGATATTCATCCGGAAGGGGCCATTTTCGCTCGTGGTGCTTGTGACGATAAAGGACAGATGTTCATGCACCTCAAGGCATTTGAGATTCTTCAAGCCGAAGGCGGCGTGCCTTGTAACGTAAAGTTCATGATTGAGGGCGAGGAAGAAGTAGGTTCCTCTAATCTCGGCCCATTCCTTTCTGAGCATAAAGACTTGCTGGCCTGTGATACCATCCTTATTTCGGATACGGGTATGATCGCCAATGATACACCGTCCATCACCACGGGTCTTAGAGGTCTGAGCTATGTGGAGGTTGAAGTTACCGGCCCAAACCGTGACTTGCATTCTGGATTGTACGGTGGAGCTGTGGCGAACCCCATTAATATTTTGACTCAAATGGTAGCCAGTCTTCACAACGAGAGAGGTGAAATAATGGTGGAAGGATTCTATGACGGTGTGGAGATTGTTTCAGACGAGGAGCGTGCGTTGATGGCACAAGCACCTTTTAGTCAAGAAGCTTTCAAGAAATCCATCGGCATCTCAGACGTTTGGGGTGAAGAAGGGTATTCAACGCCGGAGCGCACGAGCATCCGTCCAACCTTGGACGTAAATGGAATTTGGGGTGGCTACATTGGCGAAGGTGCCAAGACTGTTATCCCATCCAAGGCCTACGCTAAAATTTCAATGCGTTTGGTACCGGGTCAAGATCCGGATGCCATAACGAAGAAGTTTACCCAGCATTTTATCAAAATCGCACCGGCGAGTGTGAGTGTGAAAGTAACGCCGCACCACGGCGGTTTGCCTTATGTAACGCAATCTACAGATCCAGCGTACCAAAGCGCTTCGGCTGCATATGAAACCACTTTTGGCAAGCCCGCATTGCCGGTAAGAAGCGGAGGTTCTATCCCAATTGTAGCCTTGTTCGAACAAATTTTAGATGCGAAGAGTATCTTGATGGGCTTCGGATTAGATAGCGATGCAATCCACAGCCCGAACGAGCATTACGGCGTATTCAACTACTTCAAAGGCATTGAAACCATTCCTTACTTCTACCACAACTACGTGAACCAAATGAAGTAAATAGATGTCCAACGAGCTTCACCTGAGTAAGAGTCTGTACTTGCAAGAACATGCGGAAAATCCTGTGCATTGGAAACAGTGGTCGCAGGGGGTGTTAGACGAGGCGCAGCGCAAGGACCAATTATTATTAATCTCCATAGGCTATTCCAGTTGTCATTGGTGCCATGTGATGGAGCATGAGAGCTTTGAAGACGGCGAGGTGGCGGAGTTGATGAACACCCATTATACCAGCATCAAGATTGACAGAGAGGAACGCCCAGATTTAGACGCGCGCTACATGTCGGCTGTTCAACTAATGACCGGTCAGGGAGGCTGGCCTTTGAATGTAATAGCCTTGCCTGATGGCACCCCAGTTTGGGGAGGTACCTATTTTTCTAAAACGGATTGGAGTGCTGCATTGGAGCAAATTGCCCAATTGTGGCGCAAGGATCCTGAGACGGTGCTTTCTTATGGAACTAAGATGCAGGAGGGGTTAAAGGAATTGGTCACAGTGCATCAAAATTCGGTAGCCAACACTTTTACGGCTACAGACCTCGAGGATGTTCTGGTGCCTTGGATGCAAAGTTGGGATCCGAACTGGGGTGGAAACAATAGGGCACCGAAATTTCCGATGCCTACGAACTACCAATACCTGCTGCAATATGGTATTGTGACCGATCAATCCGCAGTGTTGGATTATGTCCACCGCACCCTGGAGCGAATGTCATACGGCGGATTGTACGATTGTGTGCACGGTGGATTTAAGAGGTATGCTACGGACCGATTCTGGAAAGTCCCACACTTCGAGAAAATGCTTTACGACAACGGCCAGTTGCTTCACCTCTTTGCCTTAGCACAGCGCCATCGCCCGAGCGAACATTATGCCCAAATCTTACGCCAAACTTGGTCCTTCCTACAACAACACATGGCCTTACCGTGTGGGTTATTTGGAGCTGCATTGGATGCAGATTCTCCTACCCCGGAATCCTCACGGGAAGAAGGCGGATTTTATACGTGGACAAAACAGGAATTAGTCGCTCAAAAACTTTGGGATCAAGAACTCTTCAGAGAGTACTTCGACCTAGGTGTAAATTCGGCTTGGGAAGGAAAATATATCCTGCACCGGCCCCTATCCGATGAGGAGTTTTGCAGCAAATTCGAGCTCAGTGCGGCAGCTCTAAAAGCGTTGAAAACACAATGGTTCGATGCACTTGAAAAGTCTAGCAATGCGCGCGAACAGAGCCATCCAAAGCCGGCGCTTGACCCAAAGGCAATCGTAAGCTGGAATGCCCTGCTCGTCAGCGGATTAGCGCAGGCACACTGGGTGTTGCCTGGTGAAGGATTTGATCGTGCCGCGGCCCAATTATTGGAGCAATTATGGGCACTTACTTATACCGATCAAGGATTACGCCATCAGTACATCGACCAAGCGAGTGGTGAAGGGTATTTGGACGACTATAGTACCTTAGGGCTGGCCTTGCTAGACCTGTTTAGCGTTCAATCCGATGCAAAATATTTGGAACGTGCCCTTACCCTGGCCCAAGACATTCTAGAACTTTTCCCCGCTGCAAAAGGCATGGCATTTCGACCGTACGGCCGAGGTGTACAAGAAGCATGGCAGCAGCACATTGAAGTAGAGGATAATGTCATTCCCAGTGCGAATGCACTTTGCGCTCATTTCTTCGCTAGGCTCGGCACAATTACCGGCATATCTAAATATTCACAATGGGCTAGTGATGCACTGCATGGAATCCACGAAAAAGTATTCCGTTTTGGGCCTAATTATTCCCTCTGGCTTTCCCTCTCCTTGCATGAAGCTTTTGGCCATCACGAAATGGTTATCTGTGGCCCACACGCAAAAGCATCTGCCGAAGCGCTGGCCGGAGCTCATTATCCGGCTTTAGCTCAGCTGTTCTGGAGCGATCACTCTCGCGGCGAGTACATTTTTAAAGGGCGTTTCCAATCCGACAACACCCTGTTCTATTGGTGCAAAAACAACGTCTGTAACCTACCCATCACTTCCGCCACAGAAGCATTAGCTCAATGGAAGAATTAGAAGGTAAATGCGGATGGTGTCTTGGCAGCGAACTTTACGAACGCTACCATGATGAGGAATGGGGCAAACCTCTGCGTGACGAACAACAAATGTTTGAATTCCTGCTCTTAGAGACCTTCCAAGCCGGTTTGAGTTGGATCACGGTATTACGCAAGCGCGAGTCTTTCCGAGAGGTGTTTCATGGTTTTGATGTGGAGCGAGTCGCCGCTATGAATGAAAATGAGATTCAAGCAGCGCTACACAACCCGGCAATCATCAGGAATCAAGCCAAGATTCGGGCAGCAGTGCACAATGCGCAATTGGTGCAGCGAATGCACCAGAGTGGCACTACGTTGGTAGAATTTTTCTGGGATTATATCGGCGAAGAGCCCATTCGCAACCAGTGGCGAAGCTTAAAGGAATTGCCCACGAGTACAGCGCTGGCAAAACAAATTTCAAAGGATTTAAAAAAGCTTGGATTCAAGTTTGTGGGTCCCACGGTGGTATATGCCCATATGCAAGCAACCGGCATGGTGAACGATCACCTAATCCACTGTCCAGCACGGTAATTACAAGTATTTCTTTTTCGATTTTTCCGCGACAAAGTCCTTCAGATAGAAAGGCTCGAAATAGGCGACATCGACTGACGCGAGGTTTGGCCCCAGGAAGGTAAGCATGGTACTAGCCGACGGGAATGTTGAAGGTGCGATAGTCCAATGATCTGGCAAGGGCGATAAGAGTTCCGTCATTTTCTCTGCGCAATCGCCAATTATGGTAACACTTTCCCCTCGCAAGTGTTTCCAAGACTGATCATCGACAATG
>DMCR01000181.1 GCA_003445735.1 Cryomorphaceae bacterium | reverse complement strand
AGGATACGCCGAGCAAGTATAAGCCTAGCGAAAAAAGCACATTGCTATTTCTCACCTCTTGGCGGAAAAAACGAACCAGCAAGAGCATAATTTTTTGCATTTCACAAAATTACATCAAACTATTCCAGCACCTTTTATGTTTATCAGAAAAACCCTGGATATGAAACAAATTTTATCTCTTTTGTCGTTGATGTTTTTCTTCTCTTGCGGCAGAGATGCTCAAGTTGCTTCTTCAAATGCCATAGCTATGGGCATTCCGTCCATTGATTTCTACAGCCTCAAGACAAAAACTATTACCGGAGATCTCTTTACTTTTTCTTCATTAAAAGGAAAGCGCGTACTTATAGTCAACACCGCTTCTAGGTGCGGATACACTCCACAGTATGAGGATTTGGAACAATTATATCGAATTTATGGTGGGGACAATTTTACCATAATTGGTTTTCCTTCGAATGATTTTGCTTGGGAAGAGCCAGGTTCAGATCAGGAAATAGCAGCCTTTTGTAAGTCTAGATATGATGTAACATTCCCAATGATGACCAAAGTAAAAACAAGCGGGAGTAGTGGGCATGAAGTCTATCAATGGTTGTGTAACATGGAAAAGAATGGCGTGGCTAATGCCAGGGTGAGCTGGAACTTCAATAAGTTTTTGATTGATGAAAATGGACGCTGGGTGGCACATTTCCCGTCTTCAACGAGTCCGATGAGCATGGAAATCACGACCTTTGCTTCAGGAAAGTAAAGACTATGAAACTTGATATTCTTGCTTTCGGTGCCCACCCCGACGATGTCGAGTTAGGCGCTGGAGGTATTCTAGCTACACACGCCGCCTCTGGCAAGAAGGTAGGTATTGTTGATTTGACGCGTGGTGAAATGGGTTCTCGTGGTACTCCGGAGTTACGCGATGCAGAAGCTTTAGAGGCAGCTCAAATCCTAGGGTGCGCTGTTAGAGAAAACTTATGTATGTCCGATGGCCAGATTAGTTATGATTTTGAATCACAATTGTTAGTGGCAAAAATCGTAAGAAAATATCAGCCCGATATTGTGCTGATGAATGCTCCAACAGATCGCCATCCTGATCATGGCAGGGCTTCTCGCTTGGTTGAAGAAGCTTGTTTTATTAGTGGTTTACATAAAATTGAATTGGATGACAATGAAAAACAATTAGCTCCTTGGCGTCCAAAAAGTATGTATAAATACCTCCAGTTTTACAACCTAAATCCTGATTTAATCGTAGATATATCCGCTGGATTTGAGCAAAAAATAACCAGTATCAAAGCACATACAAGCCAGTTTTATGATCCTAATAGTAATGAGCCAGAAACAGTCATTGCGAGCAAGGAATTTTTAGACAGTGTAGTGGCACGTGCACAGGATTGGGGCCGAATTATTGGCGCTACCTATGCAGAGCCCCTAATCACAGTAAGACACATTGGGGTAAAAGATTTGACAGCGTTGAAATAAAAATTGGTTGTCTCGATTGAGATGCATAAAATTTCTTTAAAATTTCGTGTATTTTGGTTGTTTACTTTTTAACTAAAAAACAAGTCATTTATGAAACCAAAGGCAGTAGTTAACTACATCCGCGAAAACCAAAACAATAACAAAACTTTGAAGTCTTTATTTGCTTCTCAATTCTTGGGGAAATTTTCTGATGATGAATTAGCAGGATTGTCTCGCTCAATTGAAAAAGAATCTGTTCGTCGCCAGCAGGCTGTTGTTGATGAGAAAATTGCCTACCTGCAGTCTTTAGGTTATACAGTGAAGAAATAATTCACTAGGTAAAAACCAAAAAAAACCGCTAAAAAGGCGATTATTTTCTGCATTAAAGTCGTTTTTTAATCTCTGCTGTTCAGCAGTGAAATGTAGTACGCGAGCTGAACCATGGAAGCCAAAGCCGCCACCAAATAAGTGCGTGCTGCCCAGTTCAAAGCATCCGCTGCCTTTTCATGTTCCATCGTATTGATAGTTCCTGTTGAGGTCAACCAAGTTAATGCACGATTAGAAGCGTCGTATTCTACAGGGAGGGTCACCAGAGTAAAAGCTGTGATGGCCGTTTGCGAAAGGATCAATACCCAAATAATGGTATCAAAGCTGAACAGGTTAAGTATTCCATACCCCAAGATCATACTCCACATCACGATGTTCATGATTCGTCCGCTTGCGCCGGCAAGGGGAACGAGTTTAGATCTCATGTCCAACCACTGGTAACCCACGGCGTGCTGTACGGCATGGCCTACTTCGTGGGCAGCTACAGCCGCAGCGCTCACGCTGCGTCCACTATACACTTCAGGGCTGAGGTTAACAGTTTTATTTAAAGGATTGTAGTGATCGGTCAACTTACCCGGTACGCTTTCAATGCGTACATCGGTGATGTTGTGATCGTCCAGCATTTTTTGGGCAATCTCTGCTCCGCTGAAGCCATTGCTCAAGGCTTCTTGCGAATATTTCTTGAATTTCGATTTCAAGCGTTGTTGTACTACAAAGCCTAAAATCACAAAAAGAATAATAAGTGCAAACATTTTGGTGTTATAAAGTTGTTTGGATTCAAATAAACAAAATTTATGCCTCTGCGCATCATAATGTAACTTTGGCAGGTAGCCCGAGAACTCATGACAAAACGCCCTCTTATTTTAGTGACAAACGATGATAGTGTTGTAGCACCAGGCATTAAAACTTTGGTGGAGATTGCCAATGAATTTGGCGAAGTCTTCGTGGTGGCGCCTGATGGGCCACAAAGTGGAAAGGGCCATGCCATTACCCTAGATCAGAGCCTCAGATGCAACGAAGTACCCAGTGAAGGGCCTCAGAAAGAGTACAAAGTCAGCGGTACGCCCGCAGATTGTGTAAAGTTAGCCATCAATGTGGTGCTGCCGCGCCGACCAGATTTGATTTTAAGTGGGATTAACCACGGGTCGAATGCTTCGGTGAATGTAATCTACTCAGGGACCATGAGTGCAGCTGTTGAAGGCGCTTTGGAACGCATTGACAGTATTGGATTTAGTTTGGATGAATTTCCGTGGACGGCTTCTATGGAGGCGGCAAAGCCCTACGTACGGACCGTCATCGCAAATGTGTTGAAAAATGGACTGCCGAGCGGGGTTTGTTTGAATGTGAATATTCCCGCCAATGATTTGGTGCCCTACAAAGGATTGAAGGTATGTCGTCAGGCTATAGGAAATTGGGTAGAGGAGTTCGACTCGAGAATAGATCCATACGGACGTCCTTATTACTGGCTGACCGGTAAATACGAACTATATGATCAAGGAAGCGATACGGATATTGCCGCATTGAGAGACGGCTATGTAAGCGTAGTACCTGTGAGTATCGATTTGACGGCTCACGAAACCATCGCATCCCTAAACCAGTGGAATTTTGAGAATAAATAAGAAGAAAATTGACCAATTCATTGGGTTCATCGTAGGATTGGGTGCACCCGTATTTTCCATTGCCATCGCCTTAGAGACGTTTCCAGTACTTCGGGATATAGGCGATACAGCAAATCCCGCATGGCGCCTAATTGTTATGCGTGCCATTTCCTTTGGCGTGGTTATAAATGCAGCATTGTTTTTTGCAGCGATGATTTGGGAGCGTGAACAGGTTGCAAGAGGAGTATTATTCTCCTGTATTCCCGGCCTGATTGCCGTAATTTATTTTCAATTCATCGTCTAATGAAAATCTATTGGATTGCAGGCGAGCCTTCCGGGGATGTGCAGGCGGCAGCGGTTGCTGAAGCCTTACAAGCGCGTCAACCATCCATAGAACAGCGCGGATGGGGAGGCCCTCAGCTCAAGGCTTCAGGCATTACCTTAGATCGCGACATATGCTCAAAGCCGTTCATGGGCTTTGTAGAAGTCGTCTCACGCGCAAGAACTATCGCTAGACGATTTTCGGATTGCAAACATGATGTAATGGCTTTTCAACCGGACGTGTTGGTCTTGGTAGATTATCCGGGATTCAACTTGAGGATGGCGGCTTGGGCTAAATCCCAAGGAATACGGGTGGCTTATTTTATCCCGCCCAAGATCTGGGCTTGGAAAGAGAGGCGTATTGAAAAACTTCGTCAATATTGCGATGCCATCTTCAGCATTCTTCCTTTTGAACAAGCATGGTATAAAGCGCGAGGACTAGATATTACCTACGTGGGCAATCCATTGGCCTATAAATACAAGGATAAAGTAGCTGCTGGGACAAGATTCGTGGCGCTCCTTCCAGGTTCAAGAAAACAAGAGATCAAGCGACACTTGCCAGTCTTCTATCATTTTGCGCGATTACATCCAGCAATAAAATTCAAGGTTATTCGACCGGCTATTACCGAGAAATTCTGGCCAACAATAAAGGTGCCTGAGAACGTAGAAATATATACCGGTCCCATAGAAGAGGGATTAAATGAAGCTATATTTGCCGCCACTTGTAGTGGAACGGCATCTTTGGAGGTGGCCTTGCTTAAAGTGCCCCAAGTGGTGGTATATAAGGCTAATTCAGTTTCATTGCGTATTGCAAAAGTATTCGTGAAGGTCAAGTATTTCTCTCTGCCAAATCTTATCCTTAACCGCCCAGCCATTACCGAGCTTTTACAAAAAGAGGTCACGCCCAAACGCATTTCTACTGTATATGTCGAATCCATCAGAGCAGCAAGTGCAGTTCCATATTACGAGGAGTTGGTGTCGGCGTTAGATGATTACAGCCCCGGTGATAAAACCGCGGAAGAACTCATTGACCTTGTATCTTCGCATCAATGAGAAAATTAATTATCCTTTTTCTATTCGCCCAGCTAAATGTTCAGGCACAAGAAATTATAGAGGAAGCCAGAATGAGCGGCCCAAGAGTATTTTTGTTTGCGGAAGACTTTTATTCCCGCGCACAAATTAAGGTGAAGGAGGGAGCTTACCTCTTGAAAGGATACAATAAAGATTCCACTTACGTGCGCCAGTACGGTCCGGATGATGTACACCCACTCTACACTTTTCGCGCGGAACTTATGATCAACCGAACAGAGTTTGATTCCATTACTTTTTATTCGAACGACACTATTGTTTTGCGCGTGCTGCGTGGCGGCGAATGGACAGAAGAGCGACCCTATATAGGTGAGTTGACCCTTCGCAATAACCTTATTTATATTGATGCTATCGCTCGTTGTTCTATGGAGGACTATTTGGCCGGTGCGGTAGAAGCTGAAGGTGGTTTGACCGGTCGCGGCAGTTATTTGCAGGCGCAGGCTGTTCTGGCCCGTACTTGGCTGATGAGCAATGAGAAAAAGCATATCAAAGACGGGTTTCATGTGAAGGACGACCAAAGTTCTCAGGCTTTTAAGGGTGTTGCCCACGGCGCCTATGCGGACGAAGTGATGAAGGCAGTTCTGAGCGTTCAGGATACGGTAGCGCTGCACGATGGAAGGCCCATCATGGGGTTTTATCATAGCAATTCAGGCGGCCAGACGTTATTACCGCAAGAGGTATGGTCGCAAGCCCTTCCGTACTGCCGCAAGGTGGTGGATCCATTTTCATTGAAGGGCTCAAAAGTTAATTGGACCCAAACCCATACCTGGGAAGAGTGGAACGGCTACTGGACGCGCAGTTATGTGGATTTTAGCAAAGATGAGTGGGGCCAATTCTTTCAAAATCTCCCCAGCGATCGACTGTCGCATTGGACCTTTGGGGAAGAAAAACACAAGCTGGAAACCGTACGACGTGCGCTTAAATGGCGTAGTACATTTGTACAATGTGAAGCCACAGAGGTGGGGGTAATTGTAACCGGAAAGGGTTTTGGACACGGCGTAGGGATGGCGCAACAGGGCGCGATGCATATGGCAGCTTCAGGATTTACTTGGCAAGAAATTCTGGATTTCTACTTCAAGGACCTCACTTACGATTTGGTGAATAACCCATAATTATCCACAAAACTTTCTTTTATGCTTTTGATTGGCCAATTTTTATAAATGCCACTCTCTATCTCGTATTCATTTTACTGATGGCCTAAGGGCTATTATTGGGTGCGTAGGAAGGTCAATCTTTCTGTAACCGCCTGTACAGGCACGCGTTCGAAGGTGCCGTTATAGAAGAGATGGATGCTGCCCGTTTCCTCACTAATAGATAAGGCTAAGGCGTCGGTGCGCTCGGAAATCCCTGCGGCAGCGCGGTGGCGCAATCCGAACTGGGAAGGAAGCTCGCTGCTCTCGCTCAAAGGGAGGATGGATCCTGCGGATACCACGGTGTTTCCGGAGATGATGGTCGCACCGTCGTGTAATGGTGAGTTTTTGAAGAATATGCTTTCAAGCAGGATGCGGCTCAAGGTAGCATTGAGTTCATGACCTGTTCCGGCGAATGCTCCCAAGGGATCTTTGCGTTCAATTACAAGGAGGGCACCTATTTTATGGTCGGCCAATTGTCCCGTGGCGGCAGCAATGGCTTCAATGCTCAAGATATGAGTTTGATCAGATTTGCCCACTTTGAATAGCCCTTTCCAGCCTTGGCGGCGTGTATAGGTGGCGGATCCCACGACCAGGAGGAATTTTCGGATTTCCTGTTGAAAGACAATGACCAAAATGATCAATCCGACGCCCATAAAGGAGCCGAGAATTTCGCTCAGGAGGTTCATCTCCAAGACTTGGACCAAGCTGTATAGTAGGTAGATGGCCACCATACCAATAAGAATGCGAATGGCTGCCGTGCCTTTTAATAGACGGTAGACTTGATACAGCAAGAATGCTGCGATCATGATGTCGAGGGCATCGAGGACCTCAAAATTTAACGCTCCCATAATGGCAATAAATGTGGTACTCCTTCCGGATAAAGGTGGATGAACAAGGTAATGGTTTCTATGGCTTCTTCCACATCGTGCACGCGCAGGATCTGAGATCCTCCTACTAATGCGGCCATGTGCAAAGCGGTAGTTCCGTTGAGGCTATGCTCAGCATCACTGTTTAGGGCATTGTAAATCATGCTTTTGCGGGAGATGCCGGTGAGAATTGGTCGACCCAACAATTGAAAAGCATGCAACTCGCGCAGTAACTGGTAGTTATGCTCCAAGGTCTTGCCAAAACCAAATCCTACGTCAACAATCGTGTCGTGAATGCCCATCACATGCAACTTTGGCAACTGCTCCGAGAAGAACTTCACAATATCCTGGGTCACATGATTGTAAGTCGGATTATTTTGCATGTCCTGTGGCGTGCCTTGCATGTGCATCATGATATATGGACAGCGATGTGCAGCTACGACCTCGTACATCTTAGGATCCAACTTCCCACCACTGATATCATTAATTATGTGCGCCCCAGCATCCAATGCTTTCTGCGCAACATTACTACGAAAGGTGTCGATGGAAATAAAGGTCCCAGGAAACTCCGCCATCACCGCTTGCACGGACGGAAGAACGGCTTTTAAACGCGCCCACTCCTCATCTTCTGTGACTTGGTCGGCGCCCGGACGAGAACTATAGGCGCCTAAATCCAAAATGCGGGCACCCTCTTCCAACATCTTACGCGCTTTGGCGGCCGCAGCTTCAGTAGTACCAGCGCGGCTTCCCGCATAAAATGAATCTGGGGTACAGTTGATGATTCCCATCACCCAGGGTGTGGATATCGTGTGAATTGTCCCTTGCACATTGAGCATGAACTCCGTCATTGTTCTCGTATCTTCGTTGGTAATGCAAAGTTAAGTAATGAATACAGCTGAACAATTCGATGCCGTCCTAGATAAATGCCACGGCTTATTTGAGAAAAAAGGAAAGGATTACGGAACCGCATGGCGTATCCTGCGCTTGCCTTCCCTGACGGATCAAATTTTTATCAAAGCTCAGCGCCTCCGCAGCATAGAAGAGAAAGGAACCCAAAAAGTAGATGACCCGTTGGAGGGCGAGTTCATCGGGATTTTGAATTACAGCATTATGGCCTTGATTCAACTCGAGCGTGGGGCGGCAGAGCAGCCAGACATGAGCTGGGAAGAGGCCAGCGCGGCGTATTTGGCCAAGGCGAACGAGGCGAAAGAGCTGATGTTGCTTAAGAACCATGATTACGGTGAGGCATGGCGCGATATGCGTGTATCTAGCTTCACAGACTTGATCATTCAAAAGCTGTTGCGTGTGAAACAAATTGAAGATAACCAAGGCAAGACCTTGATCAGTGAAGGCCTTGAGGCCAACTACCTCGATATGGTCAACTACAGCGTATTTGCGCTGATTATGTTTATGGAACGCGGAAAATAATAGGACCATGATCAAACACATTCTCATTCCCGTTATTCAATTTCTCGTTGGCGGACTGTTTATTTTTTCAGGTTTAGTGAAGATGAACGATCCAGTGGGGTTCTCTTTCAAGCTCGAAGAATATTTCAGTGAATCGGTCTTGAACATCCCGTTTTTGGAGCCTTTAGCGCTACCATTGGCCATTCTGTTGGTCATTGTTGAGGTTCTGCTCGGGGCAGATTTATTGATGGGCATCAAGCGTCGTTGGACCATGGTGCTGCTCTCCGGGATGATCGGTTTCTTCACATTCTTGACCTTTTGGAGTGCCTATTTCAACCAAGTGACAGACTGTGGTTGCTTTGGCGATGCCATTCCACTGACTCCATGGGAGAGTTTCTACAAGGATGTGGTTTTGAGTGTACTTATAGTGCTATTATGGTGGGGTGAGAAGAGCCAGATTGATTTCTTCCCGAAAGCTGTGGTGCGCTTCTTGGCACTAGCCATTTTGTTCGGATGTATTGGGTTTACCTACCATGTGATGAATCACCTTCCAGTGAAGGATTTCCGTCCATATGCGGTGGGAGAGAGCATCATTGAGGGTATGAAACCTGCGGAGGAATTGGGCCTAGAGCCACCACAATATGAAGTCATCTACACCATGGTACAAGAGGATGGCACGCGCACGGAGATTACCTCTAAGCAATATGTCGACGAGAAGTGGTGGGAGAAGACGCAATGGACCATGCTTTCAGAGTTGAGCAAGACCATCAAGGTAAGCGAGGGATACGAGCCGCCCGTACATGATTTTAGCCTGATGTCCGACTACGGCGATATCACCGATAGCGTTCTGGCACTGGATGAGGTGTGGTTACTCGTGGCCTATAACGTTAAGAAGACGCATGCGGAAGGATGGGAGAAGGTGGTGCCGAAATTAGCCCAATTACAACAAGACAACATCTCACACGTGGTACTAAGCGCTTCTATGCCCGAGGAGTTGCAAGATTTTGGTCTCCAACCACAGACGGCATTTGCCTTTACTGACGAAACAACCTTGAAAACGATGGTGCGATCTAATCCAGGATGGGTGGTCCTCCAGCGCGGCACGGTCACTGCCAAATACCATTATAACGATACTCCGAATTGATTCGGTTCGCCCTTCAAAAAATCGCCCTCGCCGTGCTTACCCTTTGGGGTGTAGCGACATTGGTTTTTTTATTGTTTACTCTGGTACCTGGTGACCCTGCGCAAATGATGTTGGGCAAGCGCGACGATCCTGAAGCGCTGGCAGCCGTGCGCGCGAAATACGGGCTAGACCAGCCGTTGAGTGTGCAATATGTGCAGTATTTGGGCCGTATCTCACCCGTTAACTTCAGCGGGAAAGGCACACTTTTCAAGGCCCCGGATTTTGGCGAGAGCTTTCAACGTAAAGGTCAAAAAGTCAGTGCATTGATAGGACAGACCTTCCCCAATACCGCCTTGCTGGCACTTACCGCCATAGGCTTTGCGGTATTAGTAGGCGGGGTGCTTGGCGCCATTGTGGCCTATAGGGAAGGAACCAAATTGGACCAAATCCTTACTACCTTCAGCGTTCTAGGAATGAGTTTGCCGTCCTTTTTTACCGCCGTGCTCTTTGCTTGGATCTTTGCCTACCTGCTTGGGCCTTGGACGGGATTAAACCTAACGGGCTCTCTATATGCGGTAGACGATTATACCGGTGAGCGCTACTTGCAACTTAAGAACCTTATTCTACCGGCCTTGACCCTAGGTATTCGTCCCATCGGCGTAGTCCTACAACTAACCCGTAATAGTGTTCTTCGAGTCGCCCAGCAAGATTTTGTGCGTACTGCACGAGCCAAAGGCCTCAAGGAAGGCCAAGTGTTTTTTCGACACATCTTGCCGGTTGCCTCAAACCCCATCATTACCACCATTAGTGGATGGTTTGCTTCCCTCTTAGCTGGAGCAGTTTTTGTAGAAATTATTTTTGGTTGGAATGGCATGGGAAAATTGCTCGTGGAAGCATTAAATACTCGAGATTTGCCAATAACAATGGGATGCGTCATGACCATCGCCGCCATCTTCGTTTTCTTAACTACGGTAGTGGATGTGCTCTACGCAGTGCTCGACCCAAGAATACGAGCGGAACTATTTTAATAGCCACAACAACATTAATAAATAATCATGAGAAGAAAGATTGTAGCAGGTAATTGGAAAATGAACACGACGTACAACGAGGCGATGGATTTGGTCGCAGAATTGAAGTCTTCTTTGACGGAAGAGGTCGTAGGAGAAACAGGTGTTATTATCACTCCTCCATCCGTGTTCTTGAGTGATGTAGTGAATGATTTGGTGGATAACCCCTTCATCGCCGTTGCTGCACAGAGTTGCCATGAACTTGACAATGGAGCCTATACCGGTGAGATCAGCGCCCCTATGTTGGCCTCTTTAGATTTGGACGCCGTGATTGTAGGCCACAGCGAGCGCCGTCAGTACTTCGGTGAGACTAACGAGAGCTGTAAAGTGAAAATAGGTCAAGCACTGAACAACGAACTAGCGGCGATCTACTGTATTGGTGAAACCTTGGAAGAACGTAAGAGCGGGAACTTCATGGACGTGATACTCAGTCAATGTGCCGAAGGTTTGGAAGGCTTCTCAGAAGAGGATATGGATAACATCATCTTGGCCTATGAACCGGTTTGGGCTATTGGAACAGGTGAGACTGCTTCTCCAGAGCAGGCGCAGGAAGTACACGCCGGCATCCGTGCATGGTTGGCAAAGCGTTTTGGTGCACAAGCGGCAGAAGATATTTCGGTATTGTACGGCGGCTCGTGTAAGCCAGGCAATGCAGCAGAATTATTTGCACAGCCAGATATCGACGGTGGTTTGATTGGCGGTGCCTCTTTAAGTGCAGTAGATTTTACAGCCATTGTACAAGCTAGAAGCGAAGCCTAATGTCGGAAACCCCAGTTTACATTGAATTGACCGCAACGGTCGTTCCTTTGGAACCCTTCCGCGATGTGTTTATTGCGCAGCTCGGGAAACTGGGCTTTGATTCTTTCACCGATACGGAGAATGGGTTTCAGGCGTACATTTTAAAGGACCGATTCTCTTCTGAATCCGTTGTCGAGACCCTCCAATGGAATGGCGTTGATATTTCCTGTTCTCTGCAAGAGATCGAGCAAGTGAACTGGAATGCAGAGTGGGAGAAAAACTTTGATCCTATTGATGTGGACGGTCGCGTGTACATCTATGCCCCTTTTCACACTCCGAAACAAGGCTATGAGCACCTCATATTGATTGAGCCAAAGATGTCCTTTGGTACCGGCCATCACCAAACCACCCAAATGATGATTCAGTGGACCTTAGAGTTGCCTACTGAGGGACTACGCGTTCTTGATATGGGCTGTGGCACGGGAATTTTAGGCATACTTGCTGGGATGCGCGGTGCCTCCCACATTGACGGAATCGATATCGATACCTGGTGTGTGGAAAACACCTTGGAAAATACGGAGCGTAATTCCATTGCTATGAGCTGTAAACAGGGCGGAGCGGAAGCCATTAAGGATACTTATGATTTAATTTACGCCAACATCAACCTCAATGTACTCCTTGCAGATATGGACGCCTATGTGGCCGCTTTGGTCGAAGGTGGTACTATACTGTTCAGTGGTTTTTACGAGGAAAATGTGCCTGCCCTTCGCGAACGTGCGGAGGCCGCTGGGTTAACCTACGAGGGTATGAAAGGGAGCGATCACTGGCGCAGTGTTAAAATGAGAAAGTAATGCGAAGAATTGGACTAATTATTGCACTTCTATTTAGCCTGGGGCTTCACGCCCAAAAAGTGGTCCGATTCTCCGAGCTCGAACTCTTCCAAGATGAATTCCTTGAACTCATAGACCTGAATAAAGAGCAAAAGACGCTGTATCAGGATAGCCTTTTGCCAAACGCCATGTTAGTGGCTGACGAGTTCGAGGAATTGTGGATAGACCTGAGTAACCAACTTATTCGGAAGCGTCTAGTTAAACCAGAGATCTGGGAGGAACTTATACGATTCACCTACGACATTTATGAAGGCGAGGCCTATGGTACCGCTGAGCAGATGACCAATCACTTGCTTACTTATTCTAAGAAGAACCCCTCTACCAAGATTAGGGATTACATCCACCAGCAGTACCTAAACTATAGCAAGCATATTTTTGGTGATTCTCATGACTTTGTTTGGAGTGCGCCCTATGCGGTGTGGAGCTTTTCCTTCGAGGACGGTGCCCCAGTGTACAGTTTTGAAACAGAAGACCTTTATGGTCGATACGTAAAAGACAGTACGCAAATCATAGGAGCCAACTTCAAGTATTACCCCGAAAAAAATCTAATAGAAGGTGAGGGCGGCACCGTTTTTTGGTCCCGCGTATTAGTGCCGGAGGATGAGCGCTATGCGGAATTGGGCACATGGAACCTCGATGTGAATAAAGGAGGATACCGGGCCAAAGCTATCTTACATGCTTATGACCTCTTTCCTGAACCTATAAAAGGAATTTTGGAAGATCGTATGACGGGTACCACTACCAAGCGCTACCCGCAATTTACCAGTGAACGTAACGACTACCTTATTGAGAACATTTTTCCAGATGTTCATTTCAAGGGAGGCCTAGGAGTTATCGGTTCTCAATTCTACGGAAACAGTCCAGACAGCACCCAGGGACAATTAGTATTTACCTATAAAACCGATACGGTCATCACTCTAAAAAGCGGCCGCTTTGGCTTCCAAGACAGCCTCATCACCTCCAAGCGAGTAGAGGTGGTGGCGCATTTGGGTGAGGACAGCATTTATCACCCATACTGTGAAATCCGCTACGATCCGCGCTCAGGCCAGCTACGCATTTTACGCTATAAAACTGGATTAGGATTGACCTCGTGGATTGATAGCTATCATGCGATGGAGGTAAACGTGGACCAATTAGTTTGGAATCAAGGTACGCCAGTACTAAACTTCCGCAACTTGAACCTTGGCTCTATGCAGGCAGCTGTTTTCGAAAGTAAGCAGTTTTTCCGTATCTCCCGTATGGAGGAAATTGCCGGTTTACAACAAACACATCCGTTGATGAACCTCCGAGATGCAGCCTACGCTTGGGGATATAATGACGCACCGCTCAAGGATTTGATTTACGCCCTACGCATGCCTATGGACCAGGGGGAGAAATTCCTTTACGAAATGGCTATTCAAGGTTTTGTGATCTTCGATCAAGACCAACAAACCATAACACTAACTGACCGGCTGTTTGAATACTTGTTGAACTGGCAAGGCAAAAGAGATTATGATGTTATCCAATTCGTTTCTCGCGTTGAGCAGGGCAATAACGCCCAAGTAAGTCTACTGAATTACCAAATGAATATCGCAGGCATAGGGATGATTGCCGTCAGTGATTCTCAAGAGGTTAATCTCTTTCCTAAAGGTGGGTTAATAACGGTGAACCGCGGAATGAACTTCAACTTTGATGGCCGTATCAACGCGGGTCTCTTTAGTTACTGGGGTAAAGACTACGCTTTCAATTATGATAACTTTATGATTGACATGCCGCGCATTGACTCGATGCGTTTTAAGGTTAAGGAATTCAATCCTCCACCGGGCGAGCGTGCCGCGCTGGTGAATGTCCAAACCGTACTTTCAGATCTTCAAGGCCGACTTCGCATTGACCAAGCCGAAAATAAGAGTTCGAAGGAATACTATCCTGAATACCCCATATTCGAAGCACTCAACAACTCTTTTGTGTATTATGACCACCCTAGTATACACAACGGTATTTACGAACGAAGCAGCTTCTACATGGCCGTCGAACCGTTCACTATCGATTCACTAGACAATGCGACCACGGACGGATTATTGTTCGACGCTACCTTCCATAGTGCCGATATCTTCCCCACATTCCCACAGCCGTTGATGGTGATGCCGGATTATTCGCTCGGCTTCCAAACCCAAATGCCTCCAACTCCGGTCTTCAAGAGCTCTGGGACTTTTGAAGGCTCATTGGCATTATCTAGTAAAGGGTTGCGTGCTGATGGTAGCATTGATTACAGACAAAGCCACTTAGTGAGCAAGGATATATTGTTCTTCCCAAAACAAGCTTCCGGGCGTGCAACCACCGTTGGCATCGCGGAAAATACGACCATGGGAGGTGGTTATCCTTTTGTTCAAGGTACAGATAATCCATTCCTTTGGTTACCTTATGAGGACGAGCTGGAGATTGAGTCGCGCAATGTTCCATTTGATATGTATGGCGAACCTGAAGTGGTGGCTGAGGGCAAGTTGCGCTATGGCGGAAAAGGGCTCTTTGGCGTCGGAGAGCTGCGTTATGGCACCGCGAAGCATAATAGTGAAAATGATGGATACCAATTCTTCCATCGTTCCTTCATCTCTGCAGCCCAAGACTTCCGTGTGAAAACCAAGTTTGATGACGAGCAATGGGCTTTCCAGATGTTAGATGCTACCTGTGACATCAACTTTGACAAACAGTTGGGTCTATTCGATAAGCTCAACCCCTATAGTACTATTGAGTTCCCTGCCAACCAATACATGGCCTACATGGATCATGCTGAATGGAAGATGGAAGAAGCAACAGTGGACATTAAGCACAACATGGAAGGCGAGGCCTTCATGGTCAGCACGCATCCCTTACAGGATAGCTTGGACTTCACTGCGGGTTTTGCCCGCTTCTCACTCGCACCTAGCATCCTTGAGGCCTTTGATGTACCTGAAATAGATGTGGCCGATTCTCGCATCCTACCCGACAGTGGTCATATCGTCATCCGCATGAATGCGGACATGGACCCGCTAGAAAACGCCCGCATTGTCGCAAACAGGTTTAGTCAGCTACATGAATTCTATGAATCTGTAGTACGCATCCGTGGTAAATATCGCTATACTGCCCATGGGGTCTACGATTACGAGGACGAGGAAGGTAGCACTTGGCCCATTGACTTTGAAAGCATCAAACCCGATACCTCAGGAACCACCATCGGGGAGGCAACCATCGCAGAAGCTGACGAATTCTACCTCAGTCCCTATTTCGCTTACCGAGGGAAAATCACCTTGCGTGCTGATGAGATTCCAATGTTTTACCTCGGTTCCATCAAACTCCAGAACGAGTGTAAGAACCTGCAGAGTATGTGGTACGATATCGCCTCTGAAATTGATCCTTCGGATATTGTAATTGAACTTCCAGAAAACGATCCTACGAGTCTAGCGGACAACACGTTCAACGGTATTTACATTTCTCAAGATAGTTTAGGTGGTCATAGTAATTTCCTGTCCAAATACGCTGACCGACGTGATATTGAATTAATCAGTGCAAATGGTGTTTTGTTTTATGATTTCGAAGAGCAAGGTTATGTGATTACAACAACGTCAAAACTTAAAGATTCCCGAACCCCAGATCCGTATTTAATCTTTTATAATTACGATTGTGAACTATATGGAACAGGCCCTCTGAAAATATTGAGTAACACAGGTTTGGTAAACAGTAATATGGGAGGTGCAGCACATCATTATCTCAACAAGGATGAGGTTACTATTGATGCTGTTTGGACAATTGAGGCTCCATTGGATAAAGAACAATGGGAAAACGCGGCAAAACTTTTCACTGATTTTTCAGCAGCTGATATAGTCGATGATTTTAATTATCAAGAGGGCATATATTCACTTTTAGGTATGAAGGATGGTTCAAAATTTTTGAATGACTTTAGTCAATTCGACGGAAATGATAGGTTCCCAAAAGAATTTAGAAGTTCATTGGTTTTAGGTAATATCTCAATGCGCTACAGCGGTAAATACAAGTCCTTTCAAGGCAATGGTGAGGCCATCATCCAAAATATGTACAGTATACCTGTATTCGCCAAAGTGGATTGCTTAGTTGAAATTAAAGAGCGCAGTAGAGGAGGTGAATTCACCCTTTACCTAGATAATGGCACCGACTACCTTTTCATTAGCTACAAGGGTAGTTTAATGAGTATCCGTTCTTCAGATGACACCTTTAACGATGCCATTCTTGCCAAGGATACTAAAGACCGTAGCGTCGCCGCCAAAGGCAATAAACCTGGTTTCACTTATAACCTTGCAGGAAAAGGAAAAATCTTGCTCCTCAAACGCAGATTCGGCATCGAAGACTAAGGTGAATAATTTTTCTCCCAAGCTTGCATCAAATGCTGCCTAGCATATAAATTTGACCTCATGAGCACGAAAGAGCAATATCAAAGCCATCAAGAAACCATTCTTCAAGCGGAACGTTCTCTGGTCCTATTCAATGACCACGAGAACACCTTTGATTTTGTCATCGATGTGCTCTGCACAGTTTGTGAACACACTGAGGAACAAGCAGAACAATGCGCCTGGATTACTCACTACAAAGGCAAGTGTCAGGTAATGACCGGCGATATTGACGAACTCCAACACAAGGCCTCACTCATGAGTGATGCAGGCCTAACCGTGGAGGTTCAATAAGGGGCCTATTTCGCACCAAAAAATCCCTCAAGGGACTATTGCAATTAACTTTTTGGTCTATATTTGCCACCCCGTAATGGAAGGCTGGCCGCGTAGCTCAACTGGATAGAGCAT
>DMCR01000156.1:5350-11575 GCA_003445735.1 Cryomorphaceae bacterium | reverse complement strand
GCACCATGACACCGAGGTCGATGATTTCAAAGTTGTTACATGCAAGTACTACACCGACAATGTTCTTACCAATATCGTGCACATCTCCTTTTACCGTGGCAAGCAAGACTTTACCTGAACTCGAGCTGCCGCCTTCAGCCTTCTCGGCTTCGAGGTAAGGCAATAAATATGCAACCGCCTTTTTCATCACGCGCGCACTCTTCACTACCTGAGGCAAGAACATCTTCCCTTCCCCAAAAAGGTCACCAACGACATTCATTCCGTCCATCAACGGACCTTCGATAACTTCCAGAGGGAGCGTAAACTGCTGGCGTGCCTCCTCGACATCTTCCTCTATGAATTCCGTAATCCCCTTGATCAGGGCATGCTCAAGACGCTTTGCAACTGGCTCATTGCGCCATTCGAGGACCTTCGCTTCGACTTTCACGGTGCCTTCTATAGTCTGAGCAAATTCGAGCAACCTTTCTGTCGCATCGGCTCTACGATCAAAAAGCACATCCTCGATGTAGGTCATTAATCGTTTATCTACTTCCTGGTAAACCTCAAGCATAGTTGGGTTCACAATTCCCATGCTCATTCCGTTTTGAATGGCGTGGTACAAGAAAGAAGAATGCATAGCCTCTCGAACCTTGTTGTTTCCGCGGAAACTGAAGCTCACGTTGCTCACCCCGCCGCTCACTTTAGCATATGGTAGGTTATCGCGAATCCATTTGGTGGCACGGAAAAAATCCAAGGCATTCAGGCGGTGCTCCTCCATACCCGTGGCTACGGGGAAAATATTGGGATCGAAGATTATGTCTTCCGGTGGGAAGCCTACTTTTTCAGTAAGCACCTTATAGGAACGCTCACAGATTTCAATGCGACGCTCGTAGTTATCTGCTTGGCCATCCTCATCAAATGCCATGACAATCACTGCCGCACCGAAGCGCTTTATGGTAGTGGCTTGATGGATGAATTCTTCTTCTCCACCCTTCAAGGAAATGGAATTAACCACACATTTTCCTTGGACACACTTAAGTCCTGCCTCAATGATTTCCCATTTGGAAGAGTCAATCATGATAGGAATACGTGCGATATCCGGTTCTGCGGCAATGAGATTCAAGAACGTCGTCATTGCTTCTACCCCATCGATCATCCCTTCATCCATATTCACATCCAAGATTTGAGCGCCTCCTTCTACTTGGTCGCGTGCAATATCCAAGGCTTCTTCAAACTGACGTTCCTGAATCAAGCGTAAAAACTTACGTGAACCCGTTACGTTGGTACGCTCACCAACATTGACAAAATTGGTCGCCTCAGTAATTACGAGTGGTTCTAACCCGCTCAGGCGCATTGGACGCGGTAAAAGGTTAGTGCTCATAGGTTCTTGGGCTGTAATTTTTAGATAAGTCAGCAATTGCTTTAATGTGTGCCGGTGAGGTCCCGCAGCAACCGCCAATGATGTTGATCAAGTTCAAATCCAAATAATCCTTTATTTGCGCAGCCATCTGCTCTGGTGTCTCGTCGTATTCGCCAAAGGCATTTGGCAATCCTGCATTCGGATGTGCACTAACGGCAAACGGTGCTTTGGCATCCAATGTTTGCAGATATGGCATTAATTGTTTGGCACCCAGCGCACAATTCAAGCCGACACTTAGTAATGGTGCATGGCTTACCGAGATTAAAAAAGCCTCAGTGGTTTGGCCGCTAAGTGTGCGCCCAGAAGCATCTGTTATGGTTCCGCTCACCATGATCGACACTTCTCTACCCAAAGCATCAATGGCATCCTGGGCGGCAAATAGCGCTGCCTTAGCATTGAGTGTATCAAATACGGTTTCGATAAGCAAAGCATCCACTCCTGCATCAATTAGGGCTACACATTGCTCGTAATACGTATTCTTAAGATCATCAAAGGTCACGGCACGGTAGCCTGGATTATTCACATCAGGACTTAGCGATGCTGTTTTATTTGTAGGCCCTACAGAACCTGCGATGAATTTAGGCCCTTGACCTCCTGCTGCCTCATAACGTTTGATGGCGCGGCGCGCGGCATCTACAGCTGCTACATTCAATTCTACTACGAGATCACTCATGTGGTAATCCTCCATAGAAATGGAATTTGCATTGAACGTATTCGTTTCGAGGATGTCGGCTCCCGCCTCTAGGTAGGCGTAATGTATATCTTCAATCGCCTTAGGCTGGGTAAGCACTAAGAGGTCATTATTCCCTTTCAACGGGTGAGCGTAATCTTTAAATCGTTCGCCACGGTAATTTACTTCTTCAAACTTATAGGCTTGAATCATGGTACCCATCGCGCCGTCGAGCACGAGAATCTTTTCCTTTATGGCCTGTTGTATTGTCATCTCCTTATTGGTTAGGTGCTATGAAGAAAGCGTGGAGATTCAGAGATCCGTATCATTCCCTTTCGGGTGGGTGGTGGCACCCGGCGCTTCCGGGTTGCCAAGACTTCACAGGGCCCAATCCCTCCATCTTTCTTGATAGCGAGACAAAAGTAGAACGGATTTTTCGAAAATTTGAAATCAAGCACAGACAATTTCATTTTGTTTTCTACTTTTGACGCCGTGGAAGGATTTGACTGCTTGCAACCACAGTAAAAAATGCTAAATACAGATCATAGCATTTCGCTAAGCAAGCAAGCACCTCCTTTCTGGCTAACCTAAGAGCAACCCTAAACAGAATAGAGATGTCTTATTTTTTTACATCCGAAAGCGTGTCCGAAGGGCACCCAGATAAAGTAGCTGATCAAATTTCAGATGCCATTATCGATAATTTCTTGGCCTTCGATCCTCAGTCGAAAGTGGCCGTTGAAACTCTTGTAACTACAGGCCAAGTCGTTTTGGCCGGCGAAGTGAAATCTTCTACCTACCTCGACGTTCAAAGCATCACGCGTGGTGTGATTGAGCGCATTGGTTATACGAAGAGTGAATATATGTTTGAGGCCAATTCTTGTGGTGTCCTCAGCGCCATCCACGAACAAAGTTCAGATATCAATCAAGGCGTTGACCGCGGCTCGATTGAAGAACAAGGCGCCGGTGACCAAGGAATGATGTTTGGCTATGCTTCGAACGAAACAGATAACTACATGCCATTGGCATTGGACTTGAGCCACAGAATCCTAAAGAAATTAGCCGAGTTCCGTCGCGACGGCAGCCAAATTGATTACCTACGTCCGGATTCAAAAAGCCAGGTAACCATCGAATACGACGATGACCACAAACCTCAGCGCATTGAAGCCATCGTAGTAAGCACGCAGCACGACGACTTCGGCCCAACCGACGATTCTATGTTGGCCAAAATCAAAAAAGACATTGTTGAACTGGTCATTCCTGCAGTCAAGGCAGAACTACCCGCACCCATCCGAGCATTATTCGGCGACGATACAAAATACCACATCAACCCCACGGGTAAATTCGTGATCGGTGGACCACACGGAGATACCGGATTGACCGGCCGTAAAATCATCGTAGATACCTACGGTGGTAAAGGTGCGCACGGTGGTGGTGCTTTTTCAGGGAAGGATCCATCTAAAGTAGACCGTTCGGCCGCCTATGCCACACGTCATGTAGCGAAGAACCTAGTAGCTGCAGGTATTTGTGACCAAGTATTGGTCCAAGTCTCTTATGCTATTGGAGTAGTAGAACCAATGGGGGTGTTCGTAGATACCTACGGTACAGCCAAAGTTGATTTCACAGACGGAGAGATTGCTGCGAAAGTCAAGGGGATCTACGACTTCCGTCCAGGATTAATCGAACAAGAATTGAAATTGCGTCAGCCAATGTACATGGAGACTGCTGCCTACGGCCACATGGGACGAGAGCATGAGGTAGTAACCAAATCCTTTACCAGCGCAGATGGCAAATCTGAAATCAGCGTAGATGTAGAGCTCTTCACTTGGGAACGCCTAAACTTCGTTGACAAATTCAAAGCCGCATTCAACGCCTAAAGCGCGGTTTTAAATACAGTGTAAAGAAAAACCCGAGCCTGCGGCTCGGGTTTTTAGATTTTCAAACTTCCCTATTTCTATGAACCCTACAGTCCTTACCTTTGTCATTGTATTGATTGAGCACCATGATAGAAACAGATTTACTCATAATTGGCGCTGGACCTACGGGGCTTTTCACCGTATTTGAGGCGGGGTTGTTGAAGATGAAATGTCACCTTATCGACTCACTGCCACAACCCGGCGGACAATTGGCCGAAATCTATCCCAAGAAACCTATCTACGATATTCCAGGTTATCCAATTATAATGGCCGGAGAATTGGTAGATAAACTCATGGAGCAAATCAAACCTTTCAACCCTGGATTTACACTTGGAGAAAGTGCGGTGAGCATTGAAAAAACTAAAGATGGTTTATTCATTGTCACTACAAATAAAGGAACCCAGCATAAGGCATCATCGGTGGCCATTGCAGGGGGACTGGGAGTGTTCACCCCACGCAAACCACCTATTAAAAATCTGCCGGCCTTTGAAGATAAAGGAGTGGACTACATCGTTCGCGATCCTGAAAAGTTCCGCGATAAACGCGTGGTGATCTCAGGAGGTGGGGATAGCGCATTGGACTGGACAGTGTTCTTGGCGGAAGTCGCGAGTGAAGTAAGTTTGGTACACCGCAGAACCTCATTCCGCGGACATTTGGATACGGTGGATAAGGTGCAAGAATTGGCCCAGCAAGGAAAAGTGAAACTCATCACCAATGCTGAAGTAGTGGATGTTCATGGAACGGACCAATTATCTCAAATTACCGTCAAACAAAAAAGTACCGATAATCTTCTCATCGATTGTGATCACTGGCTCCCATTGTTTGGACTGACCCCTACCCTTGGTCCTATTGCGGATTGGGGATTGGATATTGACAAGAACGCCATCGTCGTGGACAATGCGACAGATTACCGCACGAATATCGAAGGCATTTACGCCATTGGCGATGTCAACACCTACCCTGGTAAACTCAAGCTCATCCTCTGTGGTTTCCACGAGGCAACCATCATGGTACAAAGTGCCTTCAAGCGTGCCTTCCCTGACAAAAAGATTTCGTTTAAATACACCACTGTCATGGGCGGTGTAGGCAGCCTAGAATAAGCATGTCAGATATTATCGTACACATCATTGACCGTGAAGGTGTGCAGCACGATGTTGCTGCACCAACAGATATGAATATGAACCTCATGGAGGTGTGTCAAGCGCATCAGTTGCCGATCAAAGGGACCTGTGGCGGCATGGCCATGTGTGCCTCTTGTCATTGCTACATTGAAAGCGGCCATGTGCTTAATGAACCGTCTGAAGACGAGGAGGACATGCTTGACCAAGCGTTTTTCGTTGAGGATAACAGCCGATTGGGTTGCCAAATCTTCATGAAAGAAGAACTCGAAGGATTGACTATTAGATTAGCCGAGGACAGTGAATAATTCCATCAATATCGTCTGCCGACCTTCCTACCATCAAACTTGAATGTTATCTTAGCGGGTTTCAGATCTATCCCATGAAAAAATCATTCATAATCCTAAACGCAATGCTCGTTTCTTTTGGAAGCATTGCACAACAAAGTATCGATCTTTCTACCCTATGGCAACGCTATGCTTTCTATGCCAGCGGAATAAGCGGATTGCGCAGTATGAACGATAGCAAGCACTACACCGCTCAAGGAAAAGGAACCATCGAAAAATACAGCTACGTGACTGGTGATAAAGTAGCCACTCTGCTTGACGTAAACTTCCTAGTTCAAGAGGAAGAGCACGTACCAAATTTTGATAACTACAGCCTTTCTGATGATGAGCAGTGGGTATTGCTTGAAACGGAGACGGACCAAATTTACCGCCGTAGCTCAAAAAGCGTCGTATACGTTGTGGACCTAGAGACTTTACAAGCAACCAAGGTTCGTCCAGAGAAAATTAGCAACGCTACATTTTCCCCCGATGGTGAATTTATAGCCTACGTGATGGACAACAATTTGTACATCTATGACATCAGCGAAGATTCACACATCAGCATCACCATAGATGGCAACTTTAACCACATCATCAATGGTGCTACAGATTGGGTGTATGAAGAAGAATTTGCCATTGTTAAGGCATTTTGGTGGTCGCCAAATTCTGATAAAATTGGTTTTTTAAAATTTGACGAAAGCAATGTCCGAAGCTTTAATATGGACATCTACGGAAAGGAATTATATCCCAATCCCTACACTTTCAAATACCCTAAAGCTGGCGAAGATAACAGCGTAGT